>DATEIG010000039.1:0-7059 GCA_035279185.1 Mycobacterium sp. | reverse complement strand
TGTCGGCTTCCTTGTCGGTGGGGATGTCGCGCAGGTTGTTGGCGACCAGCACGGCCGACGACAGCGACCCCATGCCGACGGCGAGCGCGAGTCCCACCCAGTCGACGGCGAGGGCTTGTGTGTACTGCGTACCGAGGACGGCGACCAGTCCGAAGAACACGAAGACCGCGACCTCGCCGAGCCCCAGATAGCCGTACGGCTTCGACCCGCCGGTGTAGAGCCACGCTCCCGCGATGCACACCGCGCCGACGGCGATCAGCCACGGGGCGCTCACGAGCGCCAACGCGAGACCGGCCGCGGCCGCGAGACCGAAGCACACCAGCGCGGCCGTGAGCACCGACCGCGGCGTGGCCAACCGGGATCCCACCAGTCGCAGCGGTCCGGCGCGCACGTCGTCGGTGCCGCGGATGCCGTCGGAATAGTCGTTGGCGTAGTTGACTCCGACGATCATCGCGACGGCGACGGCCAACGCCAGTAACGCCTTCCACCAGACGGCGCCGTCCAGCCAGGCGGCGGCGCCCGTGCCCGCGATCACCGGCGCGATGGCGTTCGGCAAGGTACGCGGGCGTGCGCCCTCGACCCACTGCGCGACACTGGCCACGGACGACATCGTGTCATGGCCCGCCGATCGACCGGCAGGCCGGAGTGATGACCGACACATTGTCGCCGCCCGGCGACGGCTCAAGACTGAGGGTCATGGATGACCGACTCAGTAGCGGCGAGATCCGCAAGGACGCACTTCAGGAGGCCGCTCAGTCCGTGGCCTCGACGGTCGGCGAGGTGACCGCGATCATCACCACCGCCGTCAGAGACGTGTTCGGTGCGGTCGGCGGCCTGGCCACCGACATGTTCGAGATCCGGGACGGGGTCCGCCGCGCCGAACAGAGTGAGTGACTAGCGCTCGGGGTGCAGGCCCCGGGTCGCGCCCACTCCGGGCACTGCGACCCGGCTGACGCTTCGCCGATAGGCGTCGCGGGCCGCGGGATCCTCGGAGACCAGCACTGCGCCCCAGTCGATGTCGGGGTGCCCCCTCAGCTGGCTGGGAATCTCGTGCAGTCGGCCGAACATCGCCAGTTCCCTGAAGGTGCCGCCGAACTGTGGGTCGCGGTCTTCGGCGAAGCGCGGTCGCGGCGACTCGATGACGATCCCGGGTGTTTGAGCCAGCCCGTCTGAGACGTCCGCGATGTTGCGCACGCACGGGAACAGAAAGCCCTGCGGCCAGCCGATCAGCACGGGACCGTGCGCGGCCAACATGTCCGTCAACGGAATCGTCGAACGCAGTCTCGGCCCGGTGAATGCGAGCCAGCCGGTCGGATCGGTTCGGTTGTCCACGGCACGCACACGGACGCGGTCGGCGCCGACGGGAATCTCCTGCGTGCTGACGCCGATCGTGCGCCACAGCGGCGCCCGGGGATCCTCGTCGACCGCCTCACGGTCGATCGGAGTGCGCTCGCCGAGCGCAACGACGCCGGCGTCGGTGGATCGACCGAACTCGAAGGCAAGTGCGTTCCCGCGGTCGGTTCGTCCGGAAACCGACAGGGCCACACCGCTGGTCGGGGGCATCGCCGGAAGCGCGAACCACTGCGTCGTGACGGATCCGACGGCGCTGGGGTCCGGTTCGTCACTGCCCCACAGGAAGGCCGACGCCCCAGTGCCGACCGGTACCGGTGGCGGGCTGTCCGGATGGTATCCGCCCAGAAATACGAAGCCTGTGGTGCGTCCTCCAGGTTCGGCGGAGCGCAGCACGTCGCCGTCCGGGAGCACCTCGATGTCGTCGGCGAGACCGCAGGCCTTCTCCCCGGAGATGCGGTGGAGGTTCATCAGCGCCAGCGAGCCAGGTGCGCGTCGGAAAGGAGCCGCAACGAAGGAGCCCACGAGCACCGCCAGCCCAATCACCAACGCGCCGAACACAATCAGCGCGGGTCCCGCTGCCTGCGCCTGCTTTGCCCGCTGACGGAGACGTGATCGGCGCGAGACGGCGTAGGCCGCCACCAGCGCCGCAAGCACCGCCAGCCACAACGCCGGGTTGTTCAACCGCAGACCGCCCGGCCGGATGGGGTTGCTCGGCCACGGGACGTCGTAGGTGGCCGACAGCCACCACGCGTTGGGCCCCGCGAAAGCCAGTGCTGCCGAGGCGCAGAGCAGCAGCGACGCGACCCCGGCGAGTATCGCGGTCCGGCGGTCCGGCGAGCGAGCCTGCTCGACGATCGCCACCACGGAGACGGTCAGGAAGGCGGCAAGCAGACCCGCGATCGCCCCGAAGTGATACGACCACTTCGAAGGCATGAGCGCGAAGACGACAAGCGAGACCACGACGATGCCGCCGAAGCGCAGCGCGGCGCCTCCGGCCCGGTCGCGCCGACCCAGCAGTGCGACGGGAAGCATCGCGATCGACAGCAGAACCGGCAATCGCTTTGCGGCACTGCCCTGTTGGTCGTTCTGCAGGAGGTAGCGGTAGCGGTCGGGTTCGTCGTACCAGCCGAACGAGGGCCCGAAGAAGGTGTGCCAGTCAGTCGAGGTGAGAAACCCATCCCAGGTCTGATCGGCGAACACGAGCGTGATCGCCAGCGCGGCAACGCAACAGAGCAGCAGAACCCGCGCGACGAGGTCGGTCGTCGAAGACGCCTGATGACGGAGCGCCGCAACGATGCGGGGTGCGAACACGAGGATCGGCGCCAGGACCAGGATGCTGTTCGGGCTGATCGGCAATGTCACCGCCACGACCAGGGCGAGCCAACCGAGCCCGACCGGTCCGCGGATACGCAGAGCCAGTGCCAGTGTCGCGGTAACGCCAAGCGCCACATAGGCTTCCGGGCGGGTTCCGAGGTTGAACGGCAGCCAGGCTGCCAACAGCGAGACGGCCGCGAGGACCCTGACGGGAATCGTGGCCGACAATGACGGCAGCGCGGCGCCGAGCACTCCTCGCGACAGCGCGAACCACGTAGCGATGGCGAGCACGGTGCTGGGCAGTCGGAGCCACAGCGGCGCGAGGCTGATCTCGGTCAGCGGGGCGAGAATCTGCTGGCTGAGTGCGAACGGTGATTCGGCCGCGTTCCACCATCGGTAGTAGTTTCCCGGATTGCCGGTTGACGCGATGGTGCGCGCGATGGTCGTCGCCCAGCCGTCATCTACCGAGAGTGGACCGATGACCGCCCACCCGCACAGCGTTGCGACGACGGCGCCGTCCACCCACCACAGCCGCGACGCTTTCAGACGCGGTCGCCACCGGGCGATCGTCGGCCTGGCGCCGGACAGCAACGCCAGAGCCAGCGCGACAGCGAGTATCTGGGCACCGATGAGGGCGATCTTCAGCGGTGTCGGTGATGTCGAGAACGTGGCGGCGGTGGAGGCGGTGACCGTCATTCCCGCGGCCTGCGCCGGCGCGAGGTCGGTGCGAAAGCCGAACACCTTGGGTGGCCGCTCGCCGCTCAGGTCGACGACACCGCCGTCCGCGCCCGTGACGCGAAGGCCGTCGGGCCCGGCGTCGATGGAAACGGCGCAGTCGGCGTCGGCGGGGATCCTCAGATCGAGGCGTCTGTCGCCGATCTGAACCGTCGCCGAGCCCGCACCGGCGGTCACCGTGAGGCCGTCGCCCGGTGTCGCCGTCTCCAACACGGTGGTGGTCTCGGGTGCGTTCAGTGCTCGGCACGGAATGGATGCGTTCAGGGTGACGGGCCGGTACGGCGCGAAGATCGCCGTGCTGGACGTCACCTGCTGGCCCGGTACGGGCCAGGTCACGGTCGTGCTGTCGGCGTAGACCGGTGCGAACGGCAGGACCAGGGCTGCGACGACGCCGAACAATCCGATGACCACTGAGAGAAGGGATCGCCGCGACGCGGAACGGGAAGGCATGACGGGTTGCCAGAGTGCCCGCACTTCCGCGTGGCGAGCAAACGTCTCAGCGGGACGTCACACCGGCGTCATGAAAGGGGCACCCGGTCATGCATAACAATGGGCTGATGCTCGGAGTCATCGGTGGCAGCGGCTTCTACTCCTTCTTCGGATCTGACGCGCGAAGCGTCAACCTCGATACCCCGTACGGGTCGCCGAGTGCGCCGATCACCGTGGGCACCGTCGGCGAGCACGAGGTCGCCTTCCTGCCGCGTCACGGCGTCAACCACGAGTTCTCGCCGCACACGGTCCCGTACCGGGCGAACATGTGGGCGCTGCGCGCGCTGGGGGTCCGGCGCATCTTCGGCCCGTGCGCGGTCGGAAGCCTCACCTCTGAGCTCGGGCCGGGCGCGATGGTCGTGCCCGATCAACTCGTCGACCGCACCCGCGGCCGCGAGGACACCTACTTCGATTCCGGAGGAATCCACGTCGGGTTCGCCGACCCCTACTGTCCGGCCCTACGGGCCGCTGCCACCGACCTGCCCGATGTCGTCGACGGCGGCACCATGGTCGTCGTGCAGGGGCCGCGCTTCTCGACCAGGGCTGAGAGCCAGTGGTTCGCACGCGAGGGCTTCACGCTGGTCAACATGACCGGCTATCCCGAGAGTGTTCTGGCTCGTGAGCTTGAGATGTGTTATGCAGCAATCGCTTTGGTGACCGACGTCGACGCGGGTGTGGCGGTCGGAAGCGGCGTGCGGGCGGTCGACGTCTTCGCGGAGTTCGAGCGCAACCTGGTGCCGTTCAAGAAGCTGGTGCACGAGGCCATAGAGAACGTGGCTCAGGTCTCCACATGCACCGACTGTCTGGTCCACGAGGGCGTCAATCTGCCGTTCGAGCTGCCATGAGGGTCTTGCTGACCGGGGCGGCCGGTTTCATCGGGTCGCGGGTGGCGGCCGCGCTGGAGGAGGCGGGCCACGAGGTCGTCGGCGTCGACGTGATGTTGCCTGCCGCGCACGGCGAGAACACGGAGCCGCCGGAGGGTGTGCAGCGCGTCGATGTGCGGGATGCGACGGCGGTGGCGTCGCTGCTCGTCGGCGTGGACGTGGTGTGTCACCAGGCGGCGGTGGTCGGGGCGGGGGTCGACGCGGCGGATGCGCCGTCGTACGGCAGCCATAACGACTACGCGACGTCGGTGTTGCTTGCCGAGATGTTCGCGGCGGGCTGCCAGCGCCTGGTGCTGGCGTCGTCGATGGTGGTCTACGGGCAGGGCCGGTTCAGGTGCGCGGAGCACGGGGTCGTCGATCCACTGCCGCGGGCGCGCGCGGACCTCGATGCCGGGATTTTCGAGCACCGCTGCCCGGTCGGCGGCGAGGAGCTGCAGTGGGAACTCGTCGACGAGGACGCACCGCTGCGGCCGCGCAGCCTGTATGCGGCCAGCAAGCTGGCGCAGGAGCACTATGCGCTGGCGTGGGCGGAATCAACGGGCGGATCGGTGGTCGCGCTGCGCTACCACAACGTCTACGGGCCGAACATGCCGCGCGACACTCCCTACTCAGGCGTCGCGGCGATCTTCCGGTCTCAGCTCGAGTCAGGCGATGTGCCGAGGGTTTTCGAGGACGGCGGGCAGATGCGCGACTTCGTCCACGTCGACGACATCGCCGCCGCCAACGTCCTGTCCGTCGAGTCGGACCTCGGCGGCTTTCATCCGGCCAACGTGTGCTCGGGAAAGCCCATCTCGATTCTGGAGGTCGCGACCGAGCTGTGTGAGGCCCGCGGTGAGGCCCCGCCCGTCGTGACGGGCCAGTATCGCAGCGGCGACGTCCGCCACATCGTGGCTAGTCCGGCGGGCGCGCGAGAGTTGCTGAAATTTAACGCGGCCGTCGATCCGCGGGACGGTTTGAGGGAGTTCGCCTTCGCACCCCTGCGGGGTTAAGCAGGGCGCTTAGGGAGTTTTGCGCTGTGGGGATGGTCCCAGGCGAGACGCCGTGTTAGCGTTTGCCGATCTGGGGGACGATTCCGGTCCGCCGCACGATCAGGGGAGGCCCCGTGGCCGGTAAGCACCGCAAGCATTCGCCGTTTCAGACCGAGGTTGCCAAGCGCGGAGGTACGGGGCTTGCCGCCGCGGCACTCAGCGTGACCGGGTTGTCGACGGCCGTGGTGACCGGTACGACGGCAGCGGTAGCGCCGAACGTGCAGTTGATGGCGCTGGTCTCGGCCGCCAACTCGACGTCGCAGTTCTTTGCGGGCTCGACCTACTACGGGACGGACTGGACGACCGTTTACGGTAACCAGCAAGTAGTGCCGTTTTTTCAGGGCCCACAGGGCATCGCGAATGCGATCACCAACAACGCTTACGACAAGGACAGCACCGGTGTCACCGGTTCTGGGTGGGGTGCGGGTCAGGCCGGCACAGCGCTCGGAATCATCGCCGCGAACGATGCCGCGAACGGTACCCACGTCCTGGACAGCGTCGGTCTAGTAATCCTGGACAACAACACGAACCGTGCCGGCGGTGGCTTCTGGACGACGTACTATCCGTTCGCGCCTCTGCTGTTCACGTCTGCCGAACCGACGCCGAGCAACCTACCGGTCACGGTGCTGGATGTCGCCTATGAGTACAACATCAACTCAGACGCTCCGGTCGATCCGCTGAACCCGTTCGCCATCGGGAACAGTCTGGCCGCGTATGCCTTCGATTACGGCGCTGAGAATAGGGCGCTAAACATCACGCAGGAAGAAGTGGATGGTGAAGAAGAAGGGGACGAGCCGACAACAGTGCTCGTTCTCCACCAGTCCAATGGTGAGGACGTAACTCTGGAACCCGGGCGGCACTACGTTGTCGAGGACGGTGTGGTCACCAATGGACCACTCGATGCGAATGGAAACCACACCGGTGACGCGTTGCCTGCCGGAACCACCACGACTTATGTGACTGTTGCCAGCGAGAATCTGCCGCTGACGAGGCCGCTGCGTCTCATTCCGGGCGGTGACATTCTCGCCAACGCAGTGGATCCGGTCATGACCGATCTGGTGAATGCCGGATACAACGACGGTAAGGGTCTCCCCGGTGATCCTGCTATTCCAGCGGACCCGACTGTTACCCGGCCGATGCAGCCGTTCTCATCGTTGGGAGCGCTAAATGCGGGCGATCTGTCGGACGATGCGCAGCAGGGCGCGACCGCAGGAGCCACGACGGCTTTCCAGGACGTCGGCAACCCGTCGAACTTC
>DATEIG010000038.1:0-6501 GCA_035279185.1 Mycobacterium sp. | reverse complement strand
CAGGTTGAAGTCCATCTATAACCCCAATGCTGCCTTGGCGAGTATGTTGCGCTGAATCTCGTTGCTGCCCGCGTAGATCGAACCCGCGCGGTCGTTGAAGTAGCGCAGCGGCGCGACCGCCTGCCACGGGTCGCCGCTGACGTAGCCGTCCGGCGGCGGCTCGAACTCGGTGACCGGCCCGCCGGGGCGGGTGGCGTGCGGCTGGTATGCGCGCCCGCGTGGCCCGGCCGCCTCCATGGCCAGCTCCGTCAGCGTCTGGCTCAGCTCGGTCGCAATCACCTTGAGCATGGAGGACGCGCTGCCGGGGTTGCGGCCCTGCGACACCGCCGCGAGCACGCGGTACTCGAGGATCTCGAGCACCTCGGTGCGGATCTGCGCATCGGCGAGCTTGCGCGCGAACGCCGGATCGTCGATCAGACGCCCGCCGTCAGGAGCGGGCATCTCGGTGGCCACGGTCGAGATCTCCTCGGCCATCACCTGCAGCGCGGGAGCCGACGCGCCGCCGCCGCGCTCGAACTCCAACAGGTATTTCGCCACCGTCCAGCCGTCGTCGATCTCGCCGAGCACATTGGCCTTGGGGACGCGCACCTCGTCGAAGAAGACCTGGTTCTGCACTTCCTCGCCCGACGTCATCACCAGGGGGCGGATCTGGATACCGGGGGAGGTCATGTCGATGAGGATGAACGTGATGCCCTGCTGCTTCTTCTCGCCGCGCGACGTGCGGACGAGGGCGAACATCCAGTTGGCCTCGCGGGCGTGTGTCGTCCAGATCTTGCTGCCGGTGCACACCAGGTCGTCGCCGTCGTCAACCGCGGCCATGCTCAGCGACGCGAGATCGGACCCGGACTCGGGCTCGGAGTACCCCTGGCAGAAGAAGACCTCACCGGTCAGGATGCGCGGCAGGAAGAACTCCTTCTGGGCGGCGGTGCCGAACGCGATGATGGCGTGCGCGACCATGCGAATTCCCATGGGGGACAGGGACGGCGCGCCTGCCAGCGTGGACTCCCTGCTGAAGATGTAGTGCTGGGTCAGGGTCCAGTCGCAGCCGCCGTAGGGAACCGGCCACGCAGGCGCGGCCCAGCCTCGCTCGTGCAGGATCTGCTGCCACTGCATGCTGGCGTCATGGTCGGCGTACACGCTGGTCATCAGCCGTCCCGCCGTGCGAAGTTCCGGTGTCAGCTTCTCGTCGAGAAAGCTGCGCACCTCGTCACGGAAAGCGGCGTCTGCCTCCGACCACTGCAGGTCCATGGTGTCCCCTCTGCTAGGTGAGCACATAGTAAACCTAGTTACTCAAGTGAGGGTAATCATCGGTCCGCCCCGCGGCCCTGGTTGCCCGCAGGCCGGCGAGGCGAGACGGCTCGCGGCGCCAGGGCCGGTACGCGAAACTCAGACGGTCCTACGCCAGAGAGTTTTGTTGCCCAACAGCCGACAGCAATTGCTTTTGAATGCAAATATCGGCATTGACTACGAATTCTGCGAGCAATTGCACAACTGGCAATCACAAATACAATTGCTCAACGCGATATCACGCATCAATTCGAAAGCACGGAAATTGTGTGCGGGCGCCGCTAACGAACCGGCGCGGCGGAGAATTGCACCGGGATTCGCCGCTGGGCCAACAGCTGTTCCATCGCATCGCCGGCCACGGGCCGGGACAGCAGGAAGCCCTGTGCGCGGTGGCAGCCGTGCCGCAGCAGGGTCAGTGCGGCCTCCTCGGTCTCGACGCCCTCGGCGACGAGCTCCAGCCCGAATGATTCGGCCAGCGCGATGACGGCTCGCACGATCGCCAGGTCACCGGGGTTCGTGCCGAGCTCACGCACGAAGCTCTTGTCGATCTTCAAGGTGTCGACGGGTAGTGACTTCAGATGTGAGAGCACGCTGTAACCGGTGCCGAAGTCGTCGATGGCGATCTGGACGCCGACCTCCTTGAGGCCTGCCAGCGTGATGCGCGTCGTCTCGATGTCCTGCACGACGACGCTCTCCGTGATCTCGAGACACACCGAACCGCCGTCGAGCCCGAACTCGTCGATGATGCCGGCAACGGCCTCGACGAAGCCCTCCGTCACCAGCTGAACAGGGGAGACGTTGAGACGGAGCACCGCGTCCTCGCCAATCCCTTTCGACCGCCACTTACGGAACTCCGAGCAGGCGGCCCGCATCACCCACCGACCGAGCTCACCTGCGAAGTTGATCGACTCGGCCACGCCGATGAAGGCGTTGGGCGACAGCAGGCCCCGCGTCGGGTGCTGCCAGCGCACGAGCGCCTCGAAAGCGAGGATCTCGCCCGTGCGCATGTCGACCTCGGGCAGATAGTGCAGGATCAGGGCGCCGTTCTCGATCGCGCTCTGCAGGTGGAGCTCGATGTCGTTGCGGAACTCGCCCTTCAAGGACATGTCGTCGGAGAACACGGCGATCTTGTTGCCGCCTCCGCTCTTGGCGGCAAGCAGCGCCTGGTCGGCGCGGCGCAGCAGGTCCGACGTGGTGTCGCGGCCCGGAACGCCGAGCGCAACGCCGATGCTCACGGTGCGGGTGAGCATCTCGCCGTCGATCGAAACCCGCTCGCGAAGCGTGGCTTGTAGGCCGTTGGCGAGGTCCTCGGCCTCCGCGGCGCTCATCGGGGCGTCGGGAACGACGACGAACTCGTCGCCGCCGAGGCGGGCGATCAGGTTCGGCCCGACGACGCCCTCGGAGAGGCGTTTGGCGAAGACCCTGATGAACCAGTCGCCCGCGGTGTGCCCCAGGTAGTCGTTGATGGCCTTCAGCCGGTCCAGGTCGAGGAACAGGGCCGAGACCGGGCCCGGCTGCCCCGGCGCCAGCCGCTGGTCGAGGCGGGCGATCAGCGCACGCCGGTTGTTCAGACCGGTCAGGTCGTCGTGCTCGGCGAGGAAACGCAGTTGGTCCTCGGCCACGATTCGGGCCTGGAGCTGCGCGAACAGTGACGCGATGGCCTTGAGCGCGTTGAGTTCCTCCGGCATCCAGTCGCGGCTGCCGACCTTGACGAAACCCAGGCAGCCGGTGGTGACGTCGCCCGAGAGCATCGGCACCACCGCCATCGTGACGCCGGGGATGTTGGTGGCCGCCTCGATGGTCTTCTGATATTCGTCCGTCGCAGGCTCCGGGCGGAAGACGAGGATCCTTTTCGCTGTCTCGGCGGCGGCGAACACGGGGTCGGCATCGGCGAAGTACACGGTCCCGATGGGGTCGGGGTCGGGGATCTCGGGCCGCAGCGGCCACTCCGCGATGAGGATCGTCGCGTGGATGTTGTGGTCGTTGTGCCGGAGAAAGGCGAAGTCGACCCCGAAGTGCCCGACCAGCTGGCCGAGAACGCCCTGGCTGACCGCGGCGGAGGTCGCGGCATTGACCCCCATCAGTTCGGTCGCGACGGCGGTGACGACTTCTTCCAGGCTACGAGCCACGTTTGCTCCTGGGTCTGCTGTTATGCGAGAAGACTACTGGTATCGGTGGCGCGACGCCGACTCCTGACAGACGTGGCGGGCGCGTCGGCGAACCGGAGCACCAGCGCCACCGACTCATCCGGGTCGATAGCTGACAGCGCGTGAAACTCCGTCTGGAGCCGCTTCAGCGTCGTCGCGTAGGGAGGCGAGAGTGTCTCGAGGTCCCCGTCGTCGCGGGCGTAGAGGAACACCGGCGACACCGGCTGCACCGCAAGCCCGTGTTTCTGGGCGACGACCCAGACCGCCTCGACGGCGCCCCCGGCGCGTGCGTAGTCAGCCAGCGCTGCGCCGGTCGTCACCACCACCGCGAGGCAGGCGCCGGCCAGGACACGCTGCCGCGTATCGGCGCCGAGCGCCGTGCCCAGGTTCCACTCGGCGAGGCGCGCCATCACGTCGGCCCGGCGCAGCACGTCGAGCTTCACCACGTCAGCCTGGGGCAATTCCAGGGTCGCGACGTCGATCCCCGAGTCCTGCCCGTCGTCACCGGCGAACCGCACCTCGGAGATCATGTCGCGGTGGAGCCCCGGGGTCAGATAGCGGACGCGATCCGACTCGGCCAGAAGGTCTGCGGCCGCCGCGATCTCCTCGGGCCCGGTCAGCAGGCTCAACCGGGCGCCCTCGCGCTGCGCCGCGTCATGGAGGGCTTCGACGATGTCGTCGGGCAGCGAGACCCGCTTGCCGTGGTGGCGGTTGGTCTCTCTGTCGTGCACCGCGTCGTACAGCGCGGCCAGCGCTGCGTCGGAGTCTGTACCGAGGCGCAGGACGGCGCGCAGCGGACAGTGTTCGTCGCCGGCTTCGAAGGTGACCGGTCCGAGGATCCCGTCGGCGGCGGCCGACACCCGCGCGTTGAACGCCGCGGCGCCGACAGCGACGGCGCTCGCGCGATACCCGACGTCCATCGTCGAGGTGTGTTCGGGCGCCAGGGCGATCGTGATGGCGGTCTCGTCCGCCGAGATCCGCCAGGGTTGGGTGTTTCCGCCGGACGGTGCGCGCACGGCCGCGGCGACGGCACGCGCCACGGAACCGGCGCCTGCGGGAACTGTGGATGATTCTGGGTCGACGGTGGCCGTCGGCAGCGGGTGTCGGGGCTCGTCGATCGAGTCGAGGTGGCCTGCGATGTCGATCCGCACCCGTCCCGAGGCCAGCCCCTCGCCGAGCCCGATTCGTCTGACGGCCTCGGCCACCAACGCGGCGTTCTGTGAGACTTCGGCGACCACTTGCGGCCAGGTCGCCAAGGTGGTGCCGACCTCGACGAGGGAGGCGGCCATCCGCGGCGACAACTGTGCGCCGTCCATCATCCGCAGCGCATAGGGCACCTTGTCTTCGCTCGGCAACCCGGCGAGCTCGGCGAAGTCCAGGTCACCGAGCAGACCGTGCAGGATCTGGCGGTCCGGCTCGAGGTCGAACCGCTCGACGTCGAGCGTGCCGCGGTCGCCGGTGGCCATCAGCACCGGAATCCGTCGTTCGCGTGCGCTCTGACGGACGAGCACCTTGGTGTCGAGCGAGTCGCATTCCTCGACCAGGACGTCGACGCCGGCGAGAAACGGGTCGACCGACTGCGTGGTGATGCCGCGGTCGAACACCTCGATCGGCAGATACGGGTCCAGCTCGGCGATCCGTCGCGCGGTCACGATCGCCTTGTTGACACCGAGATCGAACACCGAGGCGGGCACGCGATTGAGGTTGGAGAGCTCCAGTTCGTCGAAGTCGGCGAGGTGCAACCGGCCGCACAATCCCTCCTGCGCGAGGAGGTGCGCGACGGCATGGCCCACGCTGAGTCCGACGACGCCGATGGTGAGCCTGGCGAGTCTGTCCTGCTCGTCGTCGGTGATCAGGTTGCGATTGCGGTTGAGCCGCACGGCGCGGAACCCGATCGGGCCGAGGACGCTCGTCGCGGTTCGTCGCCACGGGTAATACGCCCACGCTTTGGGCTCTGCGAGGGCCGCCTGCGGGGCTGCCGGCCGCAGCTCGCTCAGCTCGACGCGCTGGTCTTCCCACGTGTCGATGAACTCGACGCCCGGGTCAGCCCGAAGCTCCGTCAGCAGTTGGCTGTCGCGTGGGTCGGCCTCACGGAGAACCGTTGCGGTGAAGGTGTCGCCGCCGGCTGGGGTCACAGGCCGCTTCCGAGCGCGCGAGCATCGACATGGTCGAGCTGACGCGCGAGGATGGCCATTTCGTTGAAGATCTTCGAAACCTGCTCAGGTGCCGCGTCGTTGGTGAAGGTGCTTCGATCCCACCACATCATCTTCGTACGGTAGCGGTCGTCGGGATACGGCGTCGCGGGGATCTTGGTGGCCACCACACCGCCTGACGAGCGCCAGCGGTTGAGCACGTGTGATCCCGCCGTGGCGACGACGAACTGGGCGTCGAGCAGAGCCATGGTGATGAAGGGGGTGCGCGCCAGGGTGCTTCCGAGCGCACGGCTGCGGCTCTGGTCGTCGGTCATCCAGGCGGTCTTCATCTCCACGACCCCGAACGGGAGGCGATCCGACAGCATCTTGTACACCGCGGACAGGCCCGGCCTGTCGGCCCACTCCACCAGGGCGTGGGATTCCTCGGGTGACTCGAGCGGGCCCTTGGCGCGAATTCCGCCCATGACCGCACCCGCATCGTTGACCACCGCATGGAAAAGCTGCGTATTCGACTCGTCGAGCAGCGAGTCCATGTCGAGGGCTTGTTCGATTCCGTGCGTGTGGTAGCTACGTGCGGCACCCTCGACGAAATCGGCCCATAGTTCGGGGTCCGCCGAGGGTGTGGAAACGACCACCGTGCAGCTTGTGTCGGAATCAAGCCATCTGATTCCCTGATCGAGCGGAGCGGTGAAATCGGGGCGGTTCATGCGCAGCAGAGGAACGGTCATTGGTGTCCCATCGTTCGGGCAATAGCGATCAAAAGTCAGAAGAAGTCGCGGTTGCCGGGCCGGTATTCACATGCGGTCTATATGAATACCCAGGCTTTGAGTATTGCTCTTTTCAAGACCGTTATTCCAGCTAGCGAGCCGATCTTGTCCGGCAAAGATTTCCTTGCTCAGCTACATTGTTTGCGG
>DATEIG010000037.1:0-6173 GCA_035279185.1 Mycobacterium sp. | reverse complement strand
GGGCGTGGTCTGCTTGTGCTTCTCGACGCCTTGGCGCAGACGGTGTCCGGGCACGCGCCCGACCGCGACGAGTACGTACCCGCTCCTCCGCACAGTGAGAACGCCGTTGCCGCACCGGCGCCGCGCTTCGAGGTGATGTATCTGCTGAGCGATTGCAGGCCCGACGGAGTGGAGCGCCTCCGGCAGCGACTCGATGAGCTCGGCGACTCGGTCGCGATCGCCGCCTCGGCGTCCGACGGCGTCGGTCGCTACTCGGTGCATGTGCACTCCGACGATGCGGGCGGCGCCATCGAGGCGGCGTTGCCGTTCGGTGCGCTCAGCCGGATCCAGATCACCGCGCTCACGAGCGGTTTCGGCGCACACGCACCGGGCGGCTGGGCCCGCGAGCGCGCTGTGCTCGCAGTCGTCGACGGCAACGGTGCCGCCGAACTGTTCGCCGGTGAAGGGGCGCACGTCCTGCGGCCCGATCCGGATGCGACGGATCCGACGACCGCGGTGACCGCCAAGGAGTTGTTGCGCGGGCTCGTCGACGCGGGCGCCGCCCAGATCATGGTGCTGCCCAACGGTTTCGTGGCGGCAGAGGAGTTGGTCGCGGGCTGCACCGCCGCGATCGGCTGGGGTATCGACGTGGTTCCGGTGCCCGCGGGCTCGATGGTGCAGGGCTTGGCGGCGCTGGCCGTGCACGACGCCGACCGGCAGGCCGTCGACGACGGCTACACCATGGCCCGCGCCGCGGCAGGCGCTCGCCACGGTTCGGTGCGCGTCGCCACCGACGAGGCGTTGACGTGGGCGGGCACCTGCAAGCCGGGCGACGGTCTTGGAATCGCCGGTGACGAAGTGCTGATCGTCGCCGAGGATCTCACCGCGGCAGGTGCGGGGTTGATCGATCTGCTGCTCGTCGCGGGCGGGGAGCTGGTGACGGTCCTGTCCGGCGAAGGTGTGGATCCGGCTGTGGGAGAAGCACTTCAGCGGCATGTGCACAACGAGCATCTGGGTACCGAGCTGGTCACGTATGCGACCGGCCACCGCGGGGACGCGCTGCTGATCGGGGTCGAGTAGTGGTCGCGCTGTCCGATCGGCTTGACTTCGTGCTTGGCGCGAAGGCGGCTGGGCAACTCGACGAGCACTTCGGTATCCGCACCGTCAACGATCTTCTTCGTCACTACCCACGAAGGTATGAAACGGGGTCGACGGTGTACACCGACGATGCCGAACCGCCGGAGGAAGGCGAGCACATCACCTTCGTGGACACCATCACGAAGTACGAACTGAAGTGGACGAATCGCGCACCGAAGCGCGAGTACCTGGTCATCACGCTCGGAAATCGCCGACCCAAGGTGACGGCGACCTTCTTCAACGTGAAGTACATCAAGAAGTCCCTGAAGAAGGACATGCGGGTGATGCTGTCCGGCGAGGTCGGGTTCTTCAAGGGCACAATGCAGTTGACGCACCCCGCGTTCTTGATCGTGGACTCGGGCAAGGGTTCGAAGTCGTTGGCGAAGATCGCCGAAACGTCGAAGGACGCCAGCGGTGAACTGCTGCTCGCGGCCTTCGCGCGTGACTTCTTCCCGATCTACCCTGCCAGCGCGAAGATGCAGAGCTGGGATATCTATGCCTGCGTTCGCCAGGTCCTCGACGTGCTGGATCCTGTTGCCGATCCGGTGCCGGAAGCTGTTGTCAGGCAGCGAAACCTGATGTCGGAGGATGAGGCCCTGCGTGCGATTCACCTTTCGGAAAGCGAGCCCGAGCGCGACCGAGCGATCGAGCGGTTGACGTTCGACGAAGCCGCCGGTCTCCAATGGGCTCTGGTCACCCGCCGCAACAGTGATCTGGGCGAGTCGGGACCGCCTGCGCAGGCGAGGGATGACGGGGTGCTCGCGGCACTGACGAAGCAGCTTCCGTTCGAGCTGACCGCGGGCCAGAAAGACGTGCTGCACACGCTGTCGACGGAACTGGAATCGAACCGGCCGATGAACCGGATGCTGCAGGGTGAGGTCGGTTCGGGAAAGACGATCGTGTCGGTGCTGGCTATGGCACAGATGATCGACGCGGGTTATCAGTGTGCCCTGCTCGCTCCGACAGAAGTCCTTGCCGCGCAACACGCGCGTTCGGTGCGCGACGTCCTCGGCCCGCTGGCGATGGCGGGCCAGCTCGGCGGTGTCGAGAACGCCACCCGCGTGGCGCTGCTCACCGGCTCGATGTCAGCGCAACAGAAAAAGCAGGTCCGTGGGGAGGTGTCCTCGGGCGAGGCCGGGATCGTGATCGGAACGCACGCCCTCCTGCAGGAGACTGTCGACTTTCACAACCTCGGCATGGTCGTCGTCGACGAACAGCACCGGTTCGGTGTCGAGCAGCGAGACCGCTTGCGCGCCAAGGCGCCCGCCGGTGTGTCACCGCACCTGTTGGTGATGACCGCCACCCCGATTCCCCGTACCGTGGCGCTGACGGTGTACGGCGACCTCGAGACGTCGACATTGCGCGAGTTGCCCCGCGGGCGCCAACCGATCACCACCAACACGATCTTCATGACGGACAAGCCGAAATGGATCGACCGTGCCTGGGCGCGCATCGTCGAGGAGGTGCAGGCGGGCAGGCAGGCCTATGTCGTCGCCTCCCGCATCGACGAAACCGACAAGAAGACCGGGCAGCCCGATGCCGGACCGCCGCCGTTCACGGTGATCGAAATGCTCGAACGCCTTCGCCAAGGACCCATGGCCGGTCTGCGGTTGGGCTTGATGCACGGCAAGCTACCCGCGGACGAAAAGGACGCCGTGATGGCGGCGTTCCGTGCGGGCGACATCGACGTCCTGGTGTGCACCACGGTCATCGAAGTCGGTGTCGACGTGCCCAATGCGACGGTGATGTGCGTGATGGACGGCGACCGGTTCGGCATCAGCCAGCTGCATCAGCTGCGGGGGCGCATCGGCCGCGGCGAACACGCCAGCCTGTGCCTGCTCGTCACACGACTACCGGAGAAATCCAAGGCCGGCGAACGGCTCAAGGCCGTGGCGAGCACACTGGACGGTTTCGAACTGGCCGATCTCGACCTCGCCGAACGCCGTGAGGGAGATGTGTTGGGCTACAGCCAGTCAGGCCGTGCGATCACACTGCGCTTTCTGTCGCTGCTCCTGCACCGCGAGATCATCGAAGAGGCGCGCACCTTCTGCCAGTCGTATTACGAGGCGGCGCCCAACGATCCCGGGATGGCTCTTCTGGCAGCGCCGTTCACCGATACCGAGCGTGTCGAATATCTGGACAAGGCGTGAGCGGCAAGCGGCTGGCATCGCTGGCACTGGCGGTCATGCTGGCCGTCGCCGTGGCATGCCAGACCGTCGCATCCGCGAGCCACCGCGAGGCGCTGTTCCTCGCGCAGGCCGACATACCTCGGGTCGCGGCAGGCGTCGACGTGTTGGCGGGCATGCCCGAGATAGCCGCGCGCCAGCGCGGATTCGACTATCGCCGCGTCGCCTTCGGCGACTCGTGGACCGACGACAACTCGGCGCCCGGCGGCCACAACGGGTGCGACACCCGCAACGACATCCTGGACCGCGACCTCGTCGACAAGACCTACGTGTCGATCAAGCGGTGCCCCAACGCCGTCGCCACCGGCGTGCTCCACGACCCCTACACCAACGAGGTCGTCGCGTTCACGCGCGGCGATCGGACCGGAGCGTCGGTGCAGATCGACCACATCGTCCCGTTGGCGCTCGCCTGGGATCTGGGTGCCCGCGACTGGCCCGCCGATCGGCGTGTGCGGTTCGCCAACGACCCGGCGAACCTGCTCGCGGTGGCAGGCGCCCCCAATCAGGACAAGGGCGATTCCGAACCGGCGCAGTGGATGCCGCCCAACGAGGCGTTCCGCTGCCAGTACGCCGTGGCTTTCATCGCCGTCCTCCGCGGTTACGATCTGCCCGTCGATGCGGCGTCGGCGGCGGCGCTGCGTGAGGCCGCGGCCACCTGCCCGACGAGTTGAAAGCAACCATGCCCGCCAGTAATCCGATGCTGGGACGCGCCGCGGTGGTCGTCTCCGGCGCTCTCCTCGCCGTGCTCGCAGGCTGTTCGTCGTCGAGCTCACAGGACGACCCGTCCGCCACAAGCGCGATCCGGATCGTGATCGAGGGGCAGGAGCGGACCGTCGAGGGCAGGACGGTGTGCGTCGACGGTCCGACGGGTGAGGTGAGCATCGAAGTCGACCCGCCGGACACCGCCCCCGGCACGACGAGCCCCGAGCCGATCGTGGTTCTCGACCTCACGCCTCAGGGCGACACGCCATCGGTGTCACTGCTCACGGTCAACCTGCCGGATATCCGGCTCTCGGCGGGGCGCTACCGCAACTCGGGGGTGCCGACGGCGACGAAGGCGGGGAACACCTACACGGTCAAAGGCCAAGCGACCGTGGTGGGAACCCCGCCCGAGCGGCCTGTGTACAAGTCATTCGAGCTAGAGGCCACCTGTTCGAAGACCGCGAACTCCTAAGTGCCGGTGTAGGTCTCGGGATCCGGGCGGAACCGGGTGCCGTCGTCGAGGCCGTTCAGGGTGGCCATTTCGTCGTCGGTCAGCTCGAAATCGAAGACGTCGAGGTTCGACCTCACCCGCTCCGCCGACGACGACCGCGGGATGACGATGTTGCCCAGCTGAATGCTCCACCGGATCAGCACCTGCGCGGGAGTCTTGCCGTGCGCCTCGGCCACCGAGACGATCGTCGGATTGTCGAGCAGCCTGCCGACTCCCAGCGGGCCGTAGGCCTCGGTCACCACGCCCCTGCTCTCGTTGACCGCGCGCAACTCGGCCTGGTTCAGCAGGGGGTGCAGCTCGATCTGATTGACGACGGGGGCGACGAAGGACAGGTCGACGATGTTCGACAGATGCTCCTCGTTGAAGTTGGCCACGCCGATCGAACGCGTCAGACCCGCGCCCTGACTGGACATCAGTCCGCCCCAGCTGTCGACGTACTTGCCCTGTTCACCGGCGGGCCAGTGGATGAGGTACAGGTCGACGTAGTCGAGCCCCAGCCGTTCCAGGCTCTTCTTGAGCGCGTCCTGCGACGACTGGAAACCCTGGTCGGAGGTGGCCAGCTTGGTGGTGAGGAACACTTCCTCGCGCGGGAGGCCGGAGGACGCGATCGCCCGGCCCACCGCTGCCTCGTTGCCATACGCCGACGCGGTGTCGATCAGCCGGTAGCCCGCTTCCAGGGCGGCCGACACCGACGCCTCGGTTTCGGCGTCCGACAACTCCCCGACGCCGAGACCGATCACCGGCATCGTGTTGTCGTCGTTGAGAGTGACCGAAGGAATCGCAGCCGCCGACGTCATGTCACCTATCCCTGTTTGGTTGGCTCAGTTGGTGGTCCGTGAAACTGCCACCGACTTCGGAATGACTATATTGCCGCCCCGGATACGCCACCTAATCAGTACCTGCGCTGGCGTTTTGCGTCGTGGTTGACAATGGAGGCTCCCGCGGCGCCGCCCGTGCCGTGTCCGCAATCAACCCCGACCGAGGGAGATGCCATGGCTCATACCGTGCCAGCCGGATCCGAGGCCTCCGAGGATGCGGCGGTCAGGGTCGATTTCCGCGACAAGCTGCAGAAGGTGTTGGGAGCGCCGACACTGCGGGCCATCGCACGGATGCCCGACGGGATCAAGAAGGCACTGCTCGGCGGCCGCTCGATCACCATCGACGGCAACACCCTCGACACCACGCTGCAGCTCGCGCTGGCTTCCTCGCGCCTTTCCGGTCGTGAGGGATTGATCCTCAGCGAGCACCCACCGACCGCTCGCGCCCGCCTGAACGGCCTGGGAGCGCGCTTCCCGCGAGTGCCCGCCGACGTCACGACCTCAGAGATCTCCATCCCGGGCCCCGGCGGAGACATTCCAGCCGTGCACATCCGCCCGGATCGCGGCGCCGACGGCGCGCCGCTTCTCGTCTTCTTCCACGGCGGTGGCTTCGTCGTCGGCGGCTACGCGACGCACGGCAACCTGTGCGAGGTCATCGCCGACCGCGCGGGCGTCCATGTGCTCTTCGTCGACTATCGACTCGCGCCCGAGCACAAAGCCCCCGCCGCGGTCGAGGACTCCTACGCCGCCTACCGCTGGGCAGGCGACCACGCGCGTGACCTCGGCGCTGATGAGGCGCTGGTCGCCGTCGGCGGGGACAGCGCGGGCGGCAACCTCGCG
>DATEIG010000036.1:0-10041 GCA_035279185.1 Mycobacterium sp. | reverse complement strand
CGATGTCGGCGATGAAGTCGAACCGGTCCGAGCCGTCGAGCTGGTCGAGCGCCCGCACGCAGTACTGCCGTGTCAGCGGCTCAATGGCCTCCATTCGACGCGGCGTGAATCGTAAGGGTCGTAGTACAACTCGACGGCGCTGGTCACTTCGCCGCCTCCGCCATCACGGTTTCACCGACACGTTTGAGATACGGCCAGGCGATCTCCGGCGGCACTCCGCCGCACAGCGGCGACAGGTTCAGCACCTCGCCGGCCCGAACCCGTGACACGGCCTCGTCGACGCTGTAGATCCGGTGCGACGTCGGGTTCGCCCGCAGCTCCTCGACGGTCTTCACATCGGAAAAGCCCGCGGAGTAGTCGTTGCCCGGGTTCCAGTCGGCATACATCCGCACGTCGTGCAGCAGATACTGCCCGATTTCGTCCCACGCCTTGTCGACGTCGTCGGCGACGAAGCACACGGACGGCGTCTCGCGGTCGGGCAGGAAGATCGGGCCGGGTTCGTGCCCGTGCTCGCGACAGGCCTCCAGGTAGGCCTCGTGCATACCCTCGACGCTCGCGTTGCCGAGCATGCCGAGCCCGTAGCGGCCCGCCCGCCGCGCGGCCGCCACCGATCCGCCGCCCCACATCAGCATCGGGCCGCCGGCGGTGTGCGGCGCGGGCGTGGTGTTGATGTGGCGGCCCTCGAATATCGCTTCACCACAGAGGAGTTCACGCAACAGCGCGAGCTTCTCGTCGGCGAGGCGGCCGCGGCTGCGCATGTCGACACCGAAGTGTTCGAACTCCTCGGGCCGGTAGCCGAGGGCCAGGATGTAGGACACCCGTCCCTTGCTGATGATGTCGAGCACGGCCATGTCCTCGGCCAGCTTGACGGTGTCGTAGAACGGCAGCAGCAGCGCGGCGATCGTGATGGACAACCGGCGGGTGCGGCCCGCGATCGCCGAGGCGAGGATGAGCGGCGACGGGAGGTAGCCGTCGTGCGAGCCGTGGTGTTCGCACAGGACGGCCGCCAGTGCGCCGTGATTCTCCGCCCATTCGCACATGTCGGTGGCCGCGGAGTACAGGTCGACCGTCGGCGCGCCGATCTCCGGTGCCCGCATGTCGAAGCGGAGCATGTACATGGGCGCCTCCAGTTCTCGAGTTCTGCCCTATGGCAGTTGTAGCAGCGAAAGCGCGACCACCCCGCAGAAATCGCGCAGCCAGTTCAGTCGAATGCGTATCGCGGCAACGTGTTCGGCATCTCCAGCGAACTGAGCAGCCCTGCGGGCGCGGCGATCACGTACGGGATCGCGTTGACCACCCGCATGGCCGTCGCGGCCATCGCCGCCCTGCCCGCGCCGTGCCCCTCCGCGTCGCCGAGGTTCATCGCGCAGTGGATGTCGGGGTCGCCTTCGATGTCGACGCGGTAGGTGGCGTCGAACTCCGAGGCGGGCCAGTCGGGCGCGACGTCGCGGGCCATGCGGATGATGTGTTCGATGACGATCGCCTCGCGGCCGTTCACCACCCCGGCGGCCCTGGTGCGGACGGCCCCGCAGGTACCCGCCGCGATGGTGCCGAACGCAACGTCGATGTCGCGGTCGGTCAGCCGCCGGTCCAGCGAACCGCGTACCTCCTCGATCTCGACGCCCAGCCCCTCGGCCATCAGGAAAATCGGTGCCTTCCAGGCCATCTCGATGAAGCCGGGCGTCTTCAGCATCGGCTCGAAGTCGAGCGGGTGGCCGAACCCCATCCCGTTCATCATGATGTCGGCGACCGGATAGTGGTCGTTGAGCGCGATCTCGGTCGCCGTGAGGCACCGGATCTTCTTCGACTGCGTCGCGAGCAGAAGCGCCAGCTGGTCGGAGCCGAACCCGGGGAAGATGCCCGACGCGTAGAACGACGCGCCGCCGGACCGGGCGGCGGCCTCCATCTGCTCGCGCCAGTCCGGCGAGTAGAACGACGGCGGGTGGACCAAGGTGGTCGACGACGTCGAGACGACGTTGATGCCCGCCGCGAGCAGCCGGACGTAATCGGGAACAGCACCCGCATCGCGCTCAGGCCCGCTTGCCGCATACACCACGGCGTCCGGGCGAAGGGCGATGAGCGCGTCGGCGTCGTCGGTCGCGACTACCCCGATCGCGTCACCTCCCGCGAGCTCGCCCGCGTCGCGGCCGACCTTGTTCGGGGAGTGCACCCACACGCCGACCAGATCCAGATCGGGGCGGCGGTGTACGGCGTCGACGGCTATCGAGCCGACTCCGCCCGTCGACCAGACGACTACGCGCCTCGTGTCCATTGACCAATAATAGTACCCACTGTTAACTTCGGAACAGATGTTAGGTCAAACGCGACCAGGAGGATGCGATGGCGGACGGTCAGTATCGGGTCGTGGTGTGGTCGACCGGCGGCATCGGATCCATCGCGATCCGCGCGATCCATGAACGGCCGAACCTCGACCTCGTCGGGGTGTGGGTGCACTCCGAGGACAAGGTCGGCCGAGACGCGGGCGAACTGGCCAACGGCGACCCGATCGGGCTGGCGACAACCAACGACGTCGACGCGTTGATCGCGCTCAAACCCGACTGCATCGTCTACGCGGCCAGCGGCCCGGAACGCGACGCGCTCGCGATACCCGACTACGTCAAGCTGCTCAGCGCGGGCGTCAACGTGGTCACGACGAGCACCACGCGACTGGTCAACCCGCACGCCTACGAGCCGGCCGAGTGGCGCGAACAATTGGTCGCCGCCGCGAAGGAGGGCCAGGTCTCGCTGTACGCGTCGGGTATCGAGCCAGGGTTCGCGGCGGACTATCTACCGCTCGTGCTGAGCACGCAGTCGTCGCAGATCGAGAAGATCCACTGCTTCGAGATCGGCTTGTATGACGACTACGGCGTTCCCGACATCATGAGCGACGCATTGGGATTCGGCCGCCCGCTCGATTACCAGCCGTGGATCAGCTTTCCCGGCGCCATCTCGGGCGAGTGGCAGGGGCAGATCCGCATGGTCGCAGAAGCGCTCGGCGTCGAGATCGAGGAGTTCCGCGAGACGTTCGACCGCGCGGTCACCGAGCGGACGCTCGAGGTCGCGATGGGCACCGTCGAGGCGGGCACCTGCGGGGCCCTGCGGATGCAGGCGATCGGCGTCGTCGACGGCAAAGAGGCCATCGTCATCGAGCACGTCACCCGGCTGGCGCCCGATGTCGCACCCGACTGGCCGACGCTGCCCAACGCGCTCGGCTACCGCGTGAAGATCACGGGGACGCCGGACATCGACTGCGCATTCGACGTCACACTGCGCGACCGCCGCAAGGCGGGCATCGAGAGCATGACCTCCGGCGCGGGCGCGATGGTCGCGACGGCGATGCGCGTCGTCAACGCGATCCCGTATGTCGTTGCGGCGCAGCCGGGTCTGCTGAGCTCCGTCGACCTGCCGCTGACCATCCCCCGCGGGGCGTTCTCGTGATTTCGGCGTGATTTCCCGCGCTCAGCGCCGGTTTTCACGCCGAAATCGCAATTAACGCACCCTGACCGGCATCTTCGCCCAGCCGCGCACGCTCGACGTGTGCGCCATGGCGGCATTGGCGTAGTCGACGTCCCAGTCGGTCCATCGCTTCAGCACCTCTTCGAACGCGACCCGACCCTCCAACCGCGCGAGCGCCGAGCCGAGGCAGAAGTGCAGCCCCTGCCCGAAGCTCAAATGGCCGCCCGTGCGGTGGATGTCGTAGCGGTCGGGATCGGCGAACTTCGTCTCGTCCCGGTTGGCCGACCCGTTGAGCAGCAGCATGTAGGAACCCTCGGTCACCGTGTGCCCGTAGTGCTCGACGTCGGCGGCGACATACCGCGCCTGCACCGGCGACGGCGGCTCGAACCGCAGTGTCTCCTCGACCGCGGACGGAATCAGCGACGGATCGGCGGCCAGCTCACGCCGTTGATCGGGATGCTCGCCGAGAAGCTTGCCCATGAAACCGATCAGCCGCGCGGTCGTCTCATTGCCCGCGCCGGCGATCATCGCCGTGTAGGCGAGCACCTCGGTGCGTTCGAGGCGACGACGGGTGCCGTCGGACTCCTCGATCTCGGCGTTGAGCAGTTCGGTCATCAGGTCGTCGGACGGATGCGTCGCACGCCATTCGATGTATTCGGCATACATCGCGATCGAGTCCGCGAAGATCGTCTGGCTCAGTTCACCGTGCTCGTCGGCGACCGTGATGCTCTTGTCGTTGCGGTCGCGGATCTGCTGCTGCCCCTCCTCGGGGATGCCGAGCAGATAGCCGATCGTCCGCATCGGCATGAAGGCGCCAAGATCGGTGACGAAGTCGAACCCGTCGGCATCGCGCAGCGGATCCAGTGCGCTGACGCAGAATTCGCGCACCAGGTCCTCGACGGCATTCATCCGTCGCGGTGTGAAGACCCGCGACAGAAGCCGCCGGTGCAGATCGTGCAGCGGCGGATCTTCGAACAGCAGGATGCCCGGAGGCACCTCGATGCCGCTGAACAGGATGTCGGCCGTGGTGCCCCGGCCCGAACGGTAGGTCTGCCAGTCGGGCAGTGCGCGGGCCACGTCCTCGTACCGGCTGAGCGCATAGAAGTTGTACTTCTCGTTGAAGTACAGCGGCGCCTCGGCGCGCATGCGCTTCCACACCGGGTACGGATCGTCGTCGATCGCGTGGTCGAACGGGTCGTAGTAGAGGTCTGTCATCGTGGTTGGTTCTCAACTCCCGGGAACAGCTGCTCCCCCGTACCCGAGGTGACGTAGCCGAGTTGTTTGGTGACGAGATGGGGCGCGAAAACCGATGCGTACAACAGGTTTCCGACGATGATCACGGCGACGACGGACACCACCGCCGAGCCCGCCTTGGATGGGGACACCTTGTCCGACAACACCTCGATGACGTTGCGCCCCTGCGCGTCCCTGCGACCGAGCAGGTACGTGAACACCATCATCTGAATGCCCATCGCGATGGCGTCGTAGATGGGGTACTGGTGCAGCGTGCCCTCGAACAAGCCGAGGCCAGGGATCACGTACGCGTAGTAGAAGACTCCGAGTCGCGCGCCGAGACCCGCGTTGAACAGCAGCGCCCAGCAGAAGCCGACCGCAAGCCCCACGACCAGATACGTCTGCGGCTGCCGCCATCCGAACCGGTCGATGAGGCGCCTGCCGATGCTCGCACCGATCACGGCGGGCAGGCAGAAGTATCCGATGTAACCGAGAGGGACCGAGGACGGCAGCCCGCCCCACGTCATGTTCAGCGGCCACCACGACGGCATGCGCGGCAGCGCGGGCGGGAACTGCGCGTACATGGCCCAGTCGTAGGGCGCCTCGATCCACGAGAACGAGATCGCCGAGATGCACAGCAGCAGCAGCGGATGCAGATGGCGGTTGCGGACGCTCAGGTAGACGCCCGCGATGGTGAACAGGATTCCGCTGGCCCACCCGAAGATGACCGCCCCTGTCAGCAGCGGAGTCAACTCGGTGCTCACCGCTCGCGTTCCTCCCGTCCGCCGCCGCGCGCCTCGGGGTCGAAGTGCAGCACCAGGCCGAAGATCACGGCGATCAGCCCGAAGAGCGTGCCGAGCATGATGAGTTGGCCCACATCGACTCCTTCCGCATGGTCTCGAGTTCGTTTAATAGTGGACACTATTCAACTGGCTCGGTCAAGGCCGTCTAGGGTGGAGCGCAGTGAGCAGGTCGGTTCGGGCTGTCCGAAGGCCCCCAGGTGAGGCGCGTCGACTTCTTCTCGACGCCGCCCGTGAGTTGTTCGCGCGCAAGGACTATCGCAGCACGACGACCCGGGAGATCGCGGAGAACGCCGGCGTCACGGAATATCTGCTCTTCCGCCACTTCGGTTCGAAGGCCGGCCTGTTCCGGGAGGCCCTGGTTCTCCCGTTCACGACCATCGTCGACGAGTTCGCCACCACATGGCAGACGATCGATCACGAGAACACCCCCGAGGAACATGTCCTGGCCCGCCATTTCGTCGAACAGGTCTACGACGTGCTCGTCGAGCACCGCGGGCTCCTGCTGACGCTCGTCGCGTCGGAGGCGTTCAGCGAGGACGAGATCGCCGACGCGGGCATCGCCGACATCCGGCGCGCGCTCGGCGTGCTCGGTCAGATCAGCGGCGAGGGAATGCAGTTGCGCGGAATGCAGTCCAGCCAGCTGCCCGCACATTCGACGATGGCGATGATCGTCGGCATGGTCGCGTTGCGATCGACGTTCTTCGGCAGGAAGCCGCCGTCACGCGACGCGATCGTCGACGAACTCGTCCAGGCCACCCTGCACGGGTTCCTGCACCGCGGGGACTAGCCGCGCAAGGTGGCGTGCGGGCTCTGGCCGTAGGCCATTCGGTAGGTCGCGGCGAACCGCCCCAGGTGAGCGAAACCCCACCGCCGGGCGACTTCCGAGACAGTCGTCGACGTCGGATCCCCGCCCACCAGGTCGAGGTGCGCGTACTGAAGACGCACACGGCGGGCGTACTGCATGGGCGTGCAATCGCGGTGCTTGCGGAACATGTACTGCACCGCGCGCGGCGACACGTTGACGGCGTCGGCGATGTCGTTCAGCGAGATGTCGGTCTGCGCGTTCTCGTCGATGAAGGTCGTCGCCCGCCGCAGTAGCGCAGCGCTGCTGTCACGAGGGTGGTCGTTCTTGGCGTCGACATGTGGGGTGTTCGGGTACGTCGCCAAAACGCTTGCCGCCAGATACCGTTGGGCAGGTCCCGCGATCAACGGGCTCTGTGCGGCGAGCGGGTTGGCCGCGACGCTGTCGCGGAAGTAGTCGATTGCCGAAACAAGGTGCCGGTTGGCGGCCTCTGACACCGGCACCGATCCGGTGAGCCGCACGACGTCGCCGTCGGTGCTCGGGGCCACCTGTTCCAGGTACTTGAAGTCGAGCAACACGGTGTCCCATCGGCCCCGGTGGCAGCTTCCGGTGATCGGGTCGCTCTCGGCCTCTCCGAAGGCGGCGACCGTGTCGGGTCCGAAGAACTCCGGCGTTCCGTGTTGTGTATCGCGTTCCATCGCGCCGGAGTGGATGCGGGCGAGCAGCACCTTATCCGGCGGGATCATCGTGTAGCGGAAGCTGAAGTCGAACTCCGCTTCGTCGACGGTCGTCGACCCGACCAGCGACCGCAGCATGCATGCGCGTTTCGGCTTGTCGGTGTCCTCAGCGTCCATCCGGATCGGCCCGAAGAAGGTGCTGACCACCTCTTCGGCCATCTCGAGGTCGTCAGTGTCGAGAAGTACGGATTTCATGGATCGGGCCTCTGTCAGCACTCGATTCGTCGGCGGCAGTCGGTCTGAGCCAGCCCGGAAACCTCGTGGTCCGAGGCGGAAGCGCCTGGTCAGACACTTCAGTTGTGAATCTATCGTGCCGCTCTGACAAAACCGCTGTCAACGCGGGCCGGTGGACAGAACCATGACGGCTACCCCGCCGTCACGGCTTGGCGAAGCCCGCGGCGCCCAAAACCTTCTGACCTGCTTCTCGGGTGACGAGGTCGACGAACTTGCGCGCGAGTTCGGGTTGCTTGGACTGCTCGAGCGCCGCGATCGGGTAGATGTTAACGGCGTCGGCGGCTTCGGGAAAACCCACCGTGGCGACTGTGTCGCCCGCGGCGCGCGCGTCGGTGACGTAGACGAGGCCCGCGTCGGCCTCGCCGCTGGTCACCTTGCCGAGCACGTCGGTCACCTGGGACTCCTCGCTGACCGGGTCGAGCCGCACACCCGTCGCTTTCTCGACCTTCTCCGTCGCCGACCCGCACGGCACCTGCGGCGCGCACACCACGACCGACAACCCGGGCCGCCTGAGATCTGCGAACGACGCGATCTTCTTCGGATTGCCCGGCGCGGCAACGATTGTCAGCGTGTTCGAGGCAAAGTCGACCGGTTGACCGGCCAGCAGGCCGGCATCGGCGACCTTGTCCATGTTGGTGGTGTCCGCCGACGCGAACACGTCCGCAGGCGCCCCCTGCGTCAGCTGGGTCACCAGATCCGAGGACCCGGCGAAGGAGAATTCGATGTCGGCTCGGGGGTTGTCGGCCTTGTACTGTTCGCCGATCTCGGTGAACGACTTCTTCAGCGACGCCGCCGCGAAGACGATGAGCGCACCGTCGCTGCCCGAATCGTCCGACGACCCGCACCCGGCCACCGTGAGGCCGACCACGGCGGCGACGCCCATCACCCGCGCTGCGAGGCTCACGACTGTCCCCCCGGGGTCTCGACGATCACGGTGGTGGCCTTGACGACGGCGACGGCGATGCTGCCGGGCTCGAGCTTCAGCTCGCGCGCAGCGTCGGCGCTCATGAGCGACACGACGGCGAACGGTCCGCATTTCAGCTCGACCTGGGCCATCACGCCGTCGACGACGACCTTCGTGACCAACCCGGTGAACCGGTTGCGCGCCGAGCTCGCGATGCCCAGCGGCTCGCGCGGCGCGGCACCGGTGTTGGCCACGGCGAACTCCGCCAGCGCCCTCCCGGGGATCACCTTCCGACCGGACTGGTCCTGTTCGACGGGCAGGCTGCCGTCGTCGATCCAGCGGCGGACGGTGTCGTCGCTGACACCGAGGAGATCAGCGGCGTCGCGCACCCTTATCAACGGCACGGAGAGATCGTATCCGCATTTTCGGGTAGAAAGGGACTTCACCTCCGCAGATGCGCGTTCCTCGAGGGTACTGACGTCGGTGCAACCCGGGCTCGGTATGGAGTTTTGCCCTGCCCGCGCCAAACCGGTGACAAACCCCCTCGCGGTGTGTGACCTAGGTACCCATGACGGACGAACCAGGAGTCCCGGGCGACGCACTGCCGGCCCGTGTGGTCGTCGTCGGCGGCGGGTTCAGCGGAACGATGACCGCGGTGAACCTCGCACGCCTGGCCGAGGACCCGATCGACATCACCGTCGTCAACGACCGGGTGCCGCCGAGCCGGGGGGTGGCCTACCGGCGTCGGCGTCCTGAGTACCTGCTCAACGTGGCCGCGCGCAACATGTCGGCGTTCCCCGACGATCCCGGCCACTTCCTGCGGTGGGTCAGGGAGCGGTTCGAATACGAGGCGGTGCCCGATATCGACCTGCGGGAGCGGTTCATTCCGCGGCAGACCTACGGCGACTATCTGAGCGCGGTCGCGCAGAAGCATCTGTGGCGTTCCGGCAGCGCGCCGGTCTCGTCGCGCTTCGT
This sequence comes from Mycobacterium sp., assembly GCA_035279185.1. Lineage (GTDB taxonomy): Bacteria > Actinomycetota > Actinomycetes > Mycobacteriales > Mycobacteriaceae > Mycobacterium. The sequence continues at coordinate 897 of DATEIG010000036.1, read as the reverse complement.
CGTGGGTGAGGCGATCGACGTCGAACCGCAGGAGATCGGCTGTCTCGTTCGCCTGGCGGACGGGTCTGCGCTGCAGGCGGATCGGGTGGTGCTGGCCACCGGTAACGAGACACCGGCGTCGCTTCCGGGGGCGGAAACCTTCGCCGATCATCCGGCGTGGGTCGGTGACCCGTGGCAGGCATGGGAAGAGCGGCTGCCGCCCAGCGATTCGAGCATCGTCATCCTGGGCACCGGTCTGACGGCCGTCGACGTGGTGATCACGCTGCGGGCCATCGGCTGGCAGGGCCGCATTCACGCGGTATCGCGGCACGGATGGTTCCCGCATGCGCATTTCAAGGGCATCGAGTACCCCGAATTCCCGCCCGAGGGACTGGATCTCGCGACGCTGGGACTTGAAACGCTGAACATCCTCGTCAAGCACCACTGCGCCGAGCTGCACGACCGCAACGCGCACCCGGCGATCATCGTCGACAAGCTGCGTCCGCACACGCAACGGATCTGGGCCCACTTCAGCGCGGACGAGCGGCTCGAGTTCGCGACGAAGCACGCGGCGCGGTGGAATGTGTTCCGCCACCGTATCTCCCCCGACATTCACGCACAGCTGACCCATCTGCAGCTGACGGGTCAGCTGCGGGTGCGTGCGGGAAACATCGAAAAGTTGGAGGAGTCCGCCGACCGGATCGCGGTGCACCTCGAGGACGGCGAGACGATCACCGGCGATGTGGTGATCAACGCGACAGGTCCGTCGACGCGATTCAGCTCCACGAAATCCGTTCTGCTGCAGAATCTTCTGCAGCGGGGACTGGTGGCGCCCGACCAAACGGACCTCGGCCTGAGCGTCGACCCCGACCACACGGCGTTGACGGCCGACGGCGATCGCTCCGCCTGGCTGCTGGC
>DATEIG010000035.1:0-18367 GCA_035279185.1 Mycobacterium sp. | reverse complement strand
CTCGATCGTCGGCACCTGCGCGTCGCGGACCACCGCGTCGATCAGGCCCGCTCCCCCGCGCGGGATCACCAGATCGACGAGCCCGCGGGCCTGGATCAGGTGGGTGACGCTGGCCCGGTCCTCGCTGGGCAGCAGCTGCACAGCGTCGGGGTTGCGGTTCTCGATCTGCAGCGCATCGCGCAGCGCGGTGACGAGCGCGTGATTCGACCGGGCCGCCGACGAGCTGCCACGCAGCAGCGCCGCACTGCCGGCCTTCAGCGTCAGTCCGAACGCGTCGACCGTGACGTTCGGCCTGCCCTCGTACACCATTCCGATCACGCCGATCGGGACGCGCTGCTGGCGCAGCTGCAGCCCGTTGGGCAGCGTCTGCCCGCGGAGCACCTCGCCGATCGGGTCGGGCAGCCCGGCGACCTGACGCAGGCCCGCGGCGATGCCGTCGATCCGTTGCGGGGTGAGCGCGAGTCGGTCCAGCATCGCCTCGGGAGTGCCGGCGGCCTTGGCGGCGACCAGATCCTCGTTGTTCGCCTCCAGCACGCGGGACGCCTCACGCAGGACGTTGTCGGCGGCGGCGTGCAGGGCGGAGTTCTTGGCCTCGGTGCTCAGCGTCGCGAGCTCGCGGGCGGCCACCCGCGCCCGCCGCGCCGCGTCGTGCACCTGCTGGCGCAAGCCGGGCACCGACGGCGCGTGCAGACTCATCGCCCCAGCGTATCGGAGCGCAGTCCTGCGCTCGCCGCGGCGCTGGATTAACTTGGCGACTATGGCGGCGCGGGTGTGCGTGGTGGGCAGCGTCAACATGGACCACGTCTTCACCGTGGCGTCGCTGCCGCACCCCGGCGAGACGGTCATGGCGTCCTCCGTGCGCTTGCTGGCCGGCGGCAAGGGCGGCAACCAGGCGATCGCCGCGGCGCGCGCAGGAGCGGCTGTGCAGTTGGTCGCCGCGCTCGGTGATGACGCCGCGGCCGACCAACTGCGGGCCCACCTCGAAGCCAACGGCGTGGGCCTTGACGGCGTCACGAATCTCGCGGGCCCCAGCGGGTCGGCGTTCATCGCCGTCGACTCCGCGGGTGAGAACACGATCGTCGTCGCGCCCGGCGCGAACGCGAAGCTGACCGTCGCGTCCACCCATGCGCAGGCCGTCATCTCCGACAGCGATGTGCTGCTACTGCAGTTGGAGATTTCGGTCGCGACCGCGATCGACGCGGCACGCCTCGCGCGCGACGGCGGCGCGGTGGTGATCGTCAACGCCTCACCGTCGGGCGCGGCACCCCACGACCTGCTCTCGCTGGCGCAGCTCGCCGACGTCGTCGTCGTCAACGAGGCGGAGGCGCGGGACTGGCATTGGCCCGTAACGCATCTCGTGATCACCCGCGGCAGGCGTGGCGCGAGCTACCTCGGCGAGGACGAGCGATTCGACGTGCCCGCACCCACCGTCAAGGCCGTCGACAGCACTGGAGCCGGCGACGTGTTCGCCGGCGTGCTCGCGGCTGAATGGCCTGGGGGGCACGAGGAAGCATTGCGTCGGGCATGCGCCGCGGGCGCGCTGGCCACGACCGTGCCCGGCGCGGGCGACTGCGCCCCGCTGGCGGAGGCGATTGACGGGGCCGTCGCCAAGAGGTAGGCGTAAGGCCCATGTCGACAACTCACACCGGTCCGCCGGACGGAGACTGGCTGGGCACCCGTTACCTCACCTTCCGCCGCGAGGGCCCATTCGCGGTCTGCACGCTGGACCGGCCCGAGGCGCGCAACGCGATGACCCCGGCGATGTACTTCGGCATCAAGTACGCGATCGGCCGCGTCGAGGCCGACCCGGATCTGGCGGGTCTGCTGATCACCGGCACCGGCGACGTCTTCACCCCTGGCGGCGACCTCGGCGGCGGCGGCGAGGACGACTGGCTGACATTCGGCGCCGCACTCGGCATGGACGTCACACCGTTCGAGAAGCTGCGCCAGTCGACGAAGCCCGTGGTGTCCGCAGTCAACGGGCTGTGCCAGGGCGGCGGTCTGCAGGTCGCGCTCTGCAGCGACATGGCGGTGGTCAGCGATCGCGCGACGTTTCGCGTGCCCGAGTTGTTCCGCGGGATCGCCGACACCTACTACAGCCAGATCCTGGCGCGCCTCATCGGACCGGTCCGCACCCGCGACCTGATGCTCACGGGCCGCACGCTGTCCGCCACCGAGGCCGAGGACTGGGGCATGGTCTCGCGCGTGGTGCCACACGAGGAGCTGATGGAGGCGGCGCGCGATGTGCTCGCACAGTGTTGCCGGACAGCGCCCGCGGCACGGCGGGTGGTGAAGTCCAGCCTGGACAACTACATGGGCCTGTTCGACCGGATCGGGATGCAGGCCAGCTACAGCGGCGACGAGGCCGTCGAGGGGTTCATGGCGTTCAAGGAGCGCCGCTCGCCGAACTGGGTGCACCCCGACCTGCGGGTGGAGGGCCGCATCTGAGGCCACGCTCGGCGCTACGTCACCAGGCCGAGGCAGGCCAGGGTCCAGGCGCCGATCTCGGCTTCGTATTCGAGTTGCGAGTAGCGCCCGACCGGCCCGGCGTGGGCGCCCGACCCCGTCTCGGCGCGAAAGATCACCGTTCGCCGCGATGACGGGGAGGCGGGGTCGACGCCTGCGCCGTGCTCAGGATCGGTGGCCCGCAGCGTCGCGACCCACTTCGCCGGCTCCCGGACCAGCACCCTGGTGTCGTGGACGGCGCCGGTCACCAGCAGCGCGGGTCGGCTCTGCACGGGTGGCGGGTTGTCGACGGGCGAGTACGACGCCATCACCGCGCGGTCGGCCGGGTCGGCCGGGTTCCCCCATTCGTCCCACTCGGCGACGGTCAGCGGCAGCGACGGGTCGGACATGGTCGTGACCACGTCGACGAAGGGCACCTCGGCCACCACCCCGGCGAACCGTTCCGGGCGACGGGAGTACAGCGCACCCTGCAGGAGACCACCCGCCGACAGTCCGCGCGTCACGATGCGGGCGCCGTCGATCATCCCGTCGGCGAGATGATCGGCCACGGCCGCCTGGTCGTCGAACGTGTTCGGCTTCGTCCGCAGATGCCCGTCGAGCCACCAACGCCGCCCCATCTCGCCGCCGCCCCTGGGTTGCCCGAACGCGCACACCACCCCGCGGTCGAGCAGCGACGGCAGCGACCGCAGCCAGTCGTATCCGAAGTCGGGGTCCATGCATGCCTCGTAGGAGCCGTAGCCGTAGAGGTACAGCGGCGCCGTGCCGTCGAGTTCGGCGTCGCGTCTGCGCACGACGACCGCCGGCACCTCGGTACCGTCGGAGGCCCGCGCCAGGTGGCGTTCCTGAACGTAGACACCGGGATCCATGCCGACGACCTGTTCGACGTGGCGCAGGCTCCGCTCACCGGTGACGAGGTCGACGTCCACCCATCGCTGCGGCCGAATGAACGACTGCTGGACGACGGTGACGAAGTCGGCGTCGAAGACCTCGTTGCGGCCGAGCGTGACGAGTCCGCCCGGCTCATCCGGCCAGACCTCGAACGGCTCGGCGCCGTACGGGTGCACGGTCACCATCCCGACGCCCGCGCGTCGCGCCGACACGACGACCGCCGCGTCGAAGGCGTCGACGCGGTAGACGCGCGCCGCCGGGTCCTCCGGCGTATGGTCCCGCCACCGGCCCGGCTCGTCGACCGACGCTGTGACGATGCGGAACGACTCGGCGTCGAGGTTGGTCACGATCAAAAAGCGGTCGCCGCCCGCACCGGGCGCGTGCTCGACGTGATACTCGACGAGGTCCTCGCGCGGGCGCACGAGGACCGGCGTCATCGTGGGGTCGGCGCAGTGCAGGATGTGAACCTCGGTCGTGGTCCTGGACGCCGCGGTGATGACGAACCAGGCGCCGGACCGGGTCACCTCGAGGCTGAGTTCGAACCGCTCGTCGGGTTCGTGCAGGAGCAGGCGGTCCGTCGCAGGGTCGGCGCCCAGCGTGTGCGCCCACACCTGATGCGGACGGTTGACGCCGTCGGTGCGCAGGTACAGGTAGGTGTTCGAGTCGGCGCTCCATCCGCCGCCGGGAAACGTGGCGTCGATGACACCGGCCTGGTCCTCCCCGGTGGCCAGGTCGCGGAACCGGAGGCGGTAGCGCTCGTCGCCGACGACGTCGCACGACCATGCCAGCACCGTGCCGTCGGGGCTGACCTCGCACTCGCCGCGGTGGAATTCCGCGCCGGGATGGGCGTCGGCCACCGCCTGCAGGTCGACCACCGACTCCGCCCCGCCGTCACCGATATGGCGCACGATCGTCGGGAATTCCGCACCCGCGGAATGGATTTCACGGTAGGTGAAGGACCCGGCGCGCCACGGCGCCGACTCCGAGGTGTCGGGCACCCGCGCGGTCATCTCGGCGGCGAGCGTGGCGCGCAGCGTCGCGAGCGGCGCGACCCGGTGCTCGTAGTACTCGCGCTCAGCGTCGAGCAGGTCGATCAGTTCCTCGGTCGGCTCCGCGATCCAGCTGAAGGGGCTGACGCCTGCCGATCTCCTCGCGACCGGCGGCGCGGCACCCTGCTCCACACGGCGACCAGCTGACACGGGACCTCCCGGCGTTCTCGGCGGGCTTGCGACGTCGACGAACCCTAACGCGACGGATTCGTTCAAGATCTTCGGAGTTCCTGCACGAATCCGTTGTTCATGGTTTATTCGGTGCGTCCTGATTCGTCAGTCAAACAAGAGGGCTCGTGATGGCACACCGATCCGCCCGCCTCATCGCCGCACTCGCGTGCATCCTGGGGCTCGTTTTCGTCCCGACCGCTCTCTCCAGCGCCGACGAGGCACCCCCCAAGTCGGTCTTCACCGTGGGCGTCGTGCAGGACGTCGACTCGCTCAACCCGTTCATCGGTGTCACGGTCGCCGCCTACGAGATGTTCCAGATGCAGTACCCGACGCTGACCGAGTGGGACGCCAAGAACTTCGCCGTCGTACCGGGACTGGCGGAATCGTGGAAGGAGTCGCCGGACAAGACCTTCTGGACCTACAAGATCAGGCCGGGCCTCAAGTGGAGCGACGGCGAACCGATGACGGCCAAGGACGCCGCCTACACCTTCGACCGCATCATCAACGGGACGTTCGAGAAGACCAACTACGGCAACTACGTCAGCAACATCACCAAGGCCGAAGCGCCCGACGACACCACATTGATCCTCCGCGTCGACAAACCGACGCCGATCATGCAGACGCTGATGGTCTACATCCTGCCCCAGCACGTGTGGTCCAAGATCGACGAGACGGCGGTCCAGAGCTACAACAACGAACCGCAGGGCGGAAAACCGACCGTCGGCTCAGGGCCCTACACCGTCGTCGAGCGCAAGGTCGGCGAGTTCACCCGGCTCGCGGCCAATCCCGACTTCTACCGCGGTAAGCCCGCCGTTGACGAAGTGGTGTTCAAGATCTACGCCAACCCGGACGCGTTGGGCCAGGCGCTGAAGAAGGGCGAGATTGACTACGCAGACAGCTTGGAGGCCAACGTCTTCGACTCGCTCGCCGACGCGCCGAACATCGAACGCAAGTCGGCGATCTACCCGGGATTCAATGAACTGGCGTTCAACACCGGCGCCGCGCTGGTGGACAACAAGCCGATCGGCGACGGCAACCCGCTGCTGAAGGACAGGCGTCTGCGTGAGGCGATCGGCTGGTCACTGGACCGGAAGACGATGGTGGACAAGGTTTTCGGCGGACACGCCACGGTCGGCAACACCATCATCGCGCCGATGTTCGACAACTGGCATCTGCAGCCGCCCAACGAGGTGAGCTACGACCCAGAGAAGGCCAAGCAACTCCTCGACGCCGCCGGGTACCGCGTCGGCCCCGACGGCATCCGCCGCGCCGAGAACGGCGCGCGGCTCGACTTCCGACTGTTCGGCCGGTCGGACTCCCCCACGTCGAAGAAAGCCGTCGAGTACATCAAGCGCTACCTCGCCGACGTGGGCATCGCCGCCAACGTCACGTTGATCTCCGAGGATGCGCTCACCGAGAAGATCGGCCAGGGCGAGTACGACATGTTCGAGTGGGGTTGGGTCGTCGAGCCCGACCCGAACTATCAGCTGTCGACGATGACGTGCGAAAGCCGTTCCTACGAGGACGGCGGAAGCGTGCTCGCCGGCCTGTCGGACTCCTTCTATTGCAACCCCGAATACGACAGGCTGTTCGCGGCTCAGGGCAGCGAGACGGACCCGGCGAAGCGCCAGGAGATCGTCAAGCAGATGCAGCAGATCCTGTACGACGACTGGCCATACGCGGTGACCTACTACTACGACAACCTCGTCGCCTACCGCACCGACCGGTTCGAAGGCTTCGTCCCGCAGCCGGATCCCAACGGCTCCTACCTGTTCCAGTACGGGACGTGGACGTATGAGAACCTCAAGCCGGTCGCCGCGGGCGAGCAGTCGAGCGGCCCGTCGCCTGCATTGATCGGCGGGGTCGTGGCGGCCGTCGTCGTCATCGCAGGGGCGGCCTTCCTACTGCTGCGGCGGCGGCGCGCCGGGACGGCCGACGACCGGGAGTGACATACGCATGGCGCTGATCAGCGCACCGGACGTCGCCCCCATCCCGCAGGCACCGGGGCGGGGGCGAGTCCTGGGGCCGGGTGCCCGATTCGCGGTGTCGCGGGTGCTCTCGTCGCTGGGGACGCTGCTCTTCGTCATCCTGTTCAACTTCTTCCTGTTCCGCATGCTGCCCGGCGACCCCATCGCGCTCTACACCCGCGGGCGCGACGTGGATCCCGAGATCAGGCGGCAGATGCAGGCGAGGTTCCACGCCCCCATCGCCGAGCAGTTCGTGCAGTACATCAAGAACCCGTTCGTTCCCGAACTGCCCTCCCAGCAGTTCAGCGTCCCGGTGTGGGACGTCATCGTGCCGCGGATCGCTCCGACGTTGCTGCTCGTCGGCACGGCGACCGTGCTCGCGACGATCTTCGGGGTCTGGCTCGGTGTCCGCAGCGCGTGGAAACGCGGCGAACGCTTCGACAAGGTCGCCACCACAACGACTCTCGTGCTCTACTCGATGCCGGAATTCTGGTTCGGGATGATTCTGCTGACGGTGTTCTCGGTCGGCGTGTTCGGATTCCCCGGCATCTTCCCCGTCGGCGGGCTGTCCACGCCGGGCGTCGACAGCAGCAGCCTCGCCGGTGTGCTCGACACGGTGTGGCACCTCACGCTGCCGGTGTTCACGCTGACCGTGGTCTATCTCGCCGAGTACGCCTTGGTCATGCGGGCGTCGCTGCTCGACGAGATGGGCCAGGACTACCTGCAGACCGCGCGCGCCAAAGGATTGCGCGACGACGACGTGCGGCGCAAACACGCGGTACCCAACGCGATGCTGCCGACGACGACGCTGATCTTCCTCAACCTCGGCTTCGTCATCGGCGGGGCGATCACGATCGAGTACGTGTTCTCGCTGTCCGGTCTGGGGTCGCTGACGGTGCAAGCCCTGCGAGGTCCGGACATACCGCTCCTGCAGACACTGTTCCTGTTGTTCTCCGCGGCGGTGATTCTCGCGAACCTGCTGGCCGATCTCATCTACGCCCGACTCGATCCGCGGGTGCGGACATGACGATCGCCGACGACGCACCCGTCTCGGCCCGCTCCATCACGTGGGCGCGCCGGCGCCGTGCGTGGAATCGGATGGCGGGCCAGTTCCGCCGCTCGCGCCAGGGCATGCTCGGCTTGGCGATCTTCGTCTTCTTCGTGGCGATCGCACTGCTCGCACCGTTGATGTTCGACGAATCGCAGCTCGACGTCACCAAGGCCACCGGCAGCGTGTACGAGCGTCCGTCAGGGCAATTCTGGCTCGGCACAGACGATTCCGGTCGCAGCGTGCTCGCGCTGGTGGTGTGGGGCGCCCGCATCTCGCTGCTCGTCGGGCTGTGCGCCACCGTGCTGGCGATGGTCATCGGCACCGCCGTCGGTATCGCGTCCGGGCATTACCGCGGGGTGGTCGCAGGCGTCCTGAACCGGCTCACCGACTGGTTCCTCGTCATCCCGTTCCTGCCATTGGCCATCGTGCTGGCCACCGTTCTCGGCAAGAGCCTGCTCAACATCATCATCGTGATCGGCGTGACGTCGTGGCCCGCCACCGCCAGGTTGATCCGGGCGCAGACCCTGTCGGTCGAGGGCAGGCCCTATCTGGAGCGCGCCAGGGCACTCGGCGCCGGGGACCTGCATCAGATGACCCGTCACGTGCTGCCCAACGTCATGCCCCTGGTGCTGGCGAACACCACGCTGGCGGTGTCGATTTCGATCCTGTCGGAGACGACGCTGTCGTTCCTCGGCCTCGGCGACCCGACCGCGGTGTCGTGGGGCACGATCCTCGACGACGCCTTCGCCAGCGGCGCGATCTCGGCGGGCGCGTGGTGGTACCTTGGTCCGCCCGGCATCTGCGTGGTGCTCGTCGTGCTGGCGTTCAACCTCATCGGGCGAACGCTCGAAGACATCCTCGACCCGCGGGGGGCGCACCAATGACGCTTCTCGAGTTCGACGACGTCAGCATCACCTACCAGTCCCGGCAGGGCCCGGTCCCCGCTGTCCGCAACGTCTCGTTGTCGGTGCAGCAGGGCGAAACCGTGGGTATCGCAGGCGAATCCGGTTGCGGTAAGACGACGCTGACCAGTTCGGTGCTGCGCCTGCTGCCGAAGACCGCACAGGTGGGCGGCCGGATTCTGCTCGACGGCGAGGACGTCATGGCGATGTCGTTCGGCAGGCTGCGCGCTGCGCGGTGGGCGCAGGCGGCCGTGGTCTTCCAGGGTGCGATGCACGCGCTCAACCCGGTGCAACGGATCGAAACCCAACTGGCCGAACCGATCCTGCTGCACGACGACGTGGGAACGGCCATAGCCCGGAAGCGGGTCGGCGAACTGCTCGAGCAGGTGGGACTGCCCGCCGGTCGCGCCCGCGCGTACCCCCATCAACTTTCCGGCGGGCAGAAGCAGCGCGTGATGATCGCGATGGCGCTGGCGTGCCGGCCGAAACTGCTCATCGCCGACGAGCCCACCACCGCGCTCGACGTCATGGTTCAGGCGCAGGTCCTCGATCTGCTGTCCTCGCTGGTCGCCGACCTCGGCCTCGGCGTCGTGTTCATCAGCCACGACCTGTCGGTCCTGGCGTCGACGTGCGACCGGGTGGCGGTGATGTACGCCGGCCGGATCGTCGAACAGGGCAGGGCCAGCGATGTGTTCACCAAGCCGCTGCACCCCTATGCGCGCGCACTCGCGGCGGCCTTTCCCCGCATCGGTGACGCCCGGTTCCGGTACGCGCCCGCCGGTGTGCCCGGCGACCCGCCGTTCCCCGGCGACCTGCCCGCGGGTTGTCCGTTCCACCCGCGCTGCCCCGGCGCGGACGACGTGTGCACGACGTCTGAGCCCGCGCTGACGAAGCACGGCGAACGGGACGCGGCCTGCCATCGCGCAGGGGAGGTACTGGTGTGACGGCGACCGCACTGGAGACGCGCGACCTGCGGGTGGAGTTCCGAATCAGGGGCGGCGGCGTTGCACATGCGGTCGACGGCGTCGACCTCGCGATCCGCAAAGGTGAGATCATCGCCCTTGTCGGCGAAAGCGGTTCGGGGAAGACGACACTGGCGCGCACGATCCTCGGGCTGCAGCGGCCGACATCGGGCGCGGTCTACGTCGCGGGTGAGCCGCTGTCGTACCGCGCCCGCGATCTGAAGGCGTACCGCAGGCGGGCGCAGCTCATCCTTCAGGACCCGTCGGGAGCACTCAACCCGAGACACACCGTCTACGAGGCGGTCGCCGAAGGACTGCGCGTGCACGGCCTGCACGAGAACGAGGAGGCCAAGGTCGCCGACGCGTTGTCGCGTGCGGGACTGCGCCCGCCGGAGCGCTTCTATCTCCGCTACCCGCATGAACTCTCGGGCGGACAGCGGCAGCGGGTGGTGATCGCGGGGGCACTGGTTCTGGACCCCGACATCATCGTCGCCGACGAGCCGGTGTCGAGCCTCGACGCGTCCGTCCGCGGCGAGATCCTCGCGCTGCTGCTGCGACTGCGCGACGAACTCGGGCTCACGCTGGTCGTCGTCACCCACGACCTCGGGCTGGCGTGGAACATCGCGGACCGGGTGGCGGTGATGTACCTCGGCCGCATCCTCGAGATCGGCCCCACCGAGGACATCCTCTCCGCGCCACAGCATCCCTACACGAAGGCCCTGCTGTCGGTGGTTCCCGAGACCGAACGCCTCGAACCGGTTGTGCTCGTCGGAGAGACACCAGACCCGACCCGCATCCCCCACGGCTGCCGGTTCCACACCCGCTGCCCCGCACTGGCCGACGGCACCGCCGCTGCGGCAGGCATCGACAACGACTGCAGGACCGTCGCCCTACCCGTCCTCGCCACCGGAGCGGACGGCGAAATGCACTCCGCGGCATGCCACCTCGTCACATCGTCGGCGAGACGGTGACATGACGAACGCCCAGCGGCTCCAGCCGGCCCTCGACCGCCATCACTACGTCGACCAGTCGTCGTTCAGCCGTGAGGCCGAGATGCTCCGGCGGGAATGGATGTGCATCGGCAGGCTGGATGATCTCGGCCTCGCCGCGTCGGGACGCGTGCTGCCCAATCGCCGCGTCGTGGTGACCTACCACGGTGAGTCGATCATCGTGACCGCCGACGCCGACGCATCGCTGCGCGCGCTCGCCAATGTGTGCAAGCACCGCGGCTCGCAGGTCGTGCCGATCGAGCCGGGAGTTGCCCTGCAGCCGTGCGACGCGAAGTCGCTGCGGTGCCCGTATCACTCGTGGACCTACGGGCTCGACGGCAGACTGTTGCACGCGCCGCACACCGAGGGCGTCGACCTGGACACCTCAGCGATGGGGCTGGCCCCGTTGGGCGCCGCGGCATGGGGCGGATTCCTGTGGCTCACCGAAGATCTGGACGCGGCGCCGGTCGTCGACGCGCTCGCCCCCGTCCCGGACAGGGTCCGACGGTATCCGCTCGACACGCTCGTGGTGGGCATGCGCTTGACGTATTCGGTCGCGGCGAACTGGAAGGTGATCGCCGAGAACTACAACGAGTGCTACCACTGCGGGCCGGTACACCCGGAGCTGACCCGTTTGGTGCCTGCGTTCGGCGGGGGCGGCGGGGCGAACCTGGCGTGGGACGACGGCATCCCGCACCGTGACGGCGCGTGGACGTTCACCATGTCGGGCACCAGCGACCGTGCGCCGTTCCCGGACCTCGACGAGACCGAGAAGGTGCGTCACAAAGGCGAATTGGCGTATCCGAACCTGCTTCTGTCGCTGGCGGCCGAGCACGTCGCGGCGTTCGTGCTGCGGCCCGTCGCGGTCGATCGCACCGAGATCACGTGCGATCTGCTGTTCGCCTCAGACGAGGCCGCCAAGCCGACGTTCGATCCCAGCGATGCCGGTGATCTCTGGGACCTGGTGAACCGACAGGACTGGGCGATCTGCGAATCGGTGCAACGCGGGATGACGTCGCGGTACTACACGCAGGGATGGTTCGCGCCGATGGAGGACGCATCCGTCGACATCCGCCGCTGGCTGCTGCCCCGGCTCGAACGGTATGCGCGTGGCTGACACCTACGACATCGCGGTCGTCGGCCTTGGCGCGCTTGGCAGTTCGACGGCCTGGCATGCGGCCCGCCGCGGTTTGCGCGTCGTCGGCATCGAGGCATTCGGGTTCGGCCACGAACGGGGTGCGTCTCACGACACGTCGCGGATCATCCGGCACAGCTACCACACCCCGTCCTACGTGGCGCTGACCTTCGGCGCCTACGACGAGTGGGCGCGCCTCGAGGAGGAGACGGGCGAGCAGTTCGTGACGGTGACCGGCGGACTCGACCTGTACCCGCCCGGCGCGGCGATCCCCGCCGACGACTACCTGTCGTCGATGGACGCCCACGGCATCGGCTACGAGGTGCTGGATGCGGCCTCGGTGGAGCAGCGTTGGCCCGCGTTCGCGCTTCCGGAGGGCACCGTCGCGGTCTATCAAGCCCGCACCGGAATCGTCCCCGCCGCCAAGGGGACCGCCGCGATGGCGCGGCGTGCGCACGACCTCGGCGCGGTGCTGCACTATGACACCCGCGTCGAGGCGATCCTGCCCGGCGCCGACGGCGCGGACGTGGTCACCGCCGAGGGGGTGATCAGCGCCGGGCGCGTGGTGGTCACGGCGGATGCGTGGACCGGTGCCTTGCTGTCGCCGCTGGGCGTGAATCTGCCGTTGACCGTGACCGAGGAGCAGGTGACCTACTTCGCGCCGGGCGATCCCACTGCGTTCGCTGCCGACGTGTTCCCGGTGTGGATATGGATGGACGAGCCCAGCTTCTACGGCTTCCCCACCTACGGGGAGGCGACGGTCAAGGCCGCGCAGGACTGTGGTGGCCCCACCGTGACGGGGGACGTCCGTAGCGGTCAGCCGAACGACGCGATGCGGGAACGGCTTTCGGCGTTCATGCGTCGAGTGATCCCGGGTTCAGGTCCCGCCGTTCGCTCCAAGCGGTGTCTCTACACGCTCACGCCCGACCGCGACTTCGTCGTCGACCGCCTGCCCGAACATCCCTGCGTCACGGTCGGCCTCGCCGCTGGGCACGGCTTCAAGTTCGCCGCGGTGTTCGGGCGACTGCTCACCGACATGGCTCTCGACGGCGGCAGCGCTTACGACGTCTCGGCGTTTCGCCTCGACCGCCGCGGCCTCACCGACCCGACATACGCTGCGAACTGGATGGTGTGACCTGGTGGACTACGTCGAAATCAACCGGCTCAACTGGGACGAGCGCGCCCCGGCCCATGCCGCCTCGCCCAGTTATCACGTCGCGGAGTTCGTCGACGACCCGTCGTTCCTGAGCCACGTGGTGCGGTTCGACAGGCCGAGAATGGGCGACATCGCGGGACTGCGGGGCGTGCATCTGCAGTGTCACATCGGCACCGACACCATCTCGCTCGCCCGCCTCGGCGCCCGTATGACCGGGCTGGACTTCTCCCCGACGGCGCTGACCGAGGCACGGCGGATCGCGGCACTTGTCGGCGCCGAGGTGGATTTCGTCGAAGCCGAGTTGTACGAGGCAGTCTCAGCACTCGGCGCCGCGCGGTTCGACCTCGTCTACACCGGGGTCGGCGCCCTCGGCTGGCTACCCGACATCCGCCGATGGGCGCAGGTCGTCGCCGACCTCCTCGTCCCGGGCGGTCGGCTGTTCATCCGCGAGGCGCATCCGATGATGTGGAGCATCGACGAGGAGCGGACCGACGGCGTGCTCGCCGTGGAGTATCCGTACTTCGAGACGGCCGCACCGCTCGTGTTCGAGGACGAGGGCACCTACGCAGAAACCGATGCCGTCTTCTCGCACACCACCACGCACAGCTGGAATCACGGGCTGGGCGAGACGATCAGCGCGTTGCTCGAGGCGGGCATGGAACTGACTGCGCTGGAGGAGCATCGCAGCGTTCCATGGGAAGGCCTGCCCGGGCACATGGTGCGCGACGACGACGAGGAATGGCGTCTCACGGAGCGGCCGGCGCGGGTGCCGTTGACGTTCACGCTGCAGGCGCGCAAGAAACCCCGCTGACGTCAGGCGAGGTCGCGTGGGAAGCGGCGGTGCCAATGCCGCTTCCCGACGACCCGCTCACCCGACGGGCCCGCTTCGGTGCACGTCATCTCGATTGCCACGTCGAGGTAGGTCTCGTCGGCGGCGACGTTCAACAGCGCTCGGGAGGTGCAGTCGACGGGCAGGCCGGAGCCGTCGTCGTCGTAATGCACGAGGAACGTCACGTCGGATCGCGCCGACTGGGCGAATGTCTGCGTCTGGACAGTCACTTCGCCGACATAGTGCTCGCCCGCGTGACCGTGGGGCGTGTCGTAGGGGTCGCCGCCGTGCTCGACGAACGCGGTGGTGATACGGGCCAGCACATCGCGGGACGTCCGCCAGGTGATCGCAGCGGGATCCTCGTCGGCGGTCTCATCACCCGGGACGAACACCGGTGGCGCATACGGGCTCTGCGTCGGATCGTAGGCAGGCAGCACCAACTCCCCGCCGTGAACCGTCAGCGAATGCGGCGCGGGCGGTGCGATCACGTTCGGCCAGTCGGCGCCCGCGAGAGCGAGCCTCAGCACATGGCCGGGCACCCACCGCCACGCGATCGCGTCGATCTCCACGTCGACGTCGTAGACATGGTCCGGGACAAGCGGTTCGGCTGACGACATCCCGGCCCGACGGGTGAGGTTGAGGAAGCCGCGCGACACCAGCGTGGAGGTGCCGTCGGGCGCAACGTCACACAACCGGACGGCGACCTCCGCGACCGCGGCAGTCGACGACACTCGCAGCCGCACGAACGGGTGGCCGGCGATCTCGAGACCGTCAGCCAGCGGCCAGTCCCAGACCATCGACCGGACGTCGTCGCCGCGCTGGTCGTCGGGCTGCCCCCACGGCAGGTGGCCTGCACAGGAAAGCCACGCCGCGAGACCGATATCGGCGACGACCTCATAGGGCCGCTTCGGCGACAACGGCCAGCGGAGTTCACTTGTGCCCGGCGTCGGCCACTGGTCGGCGCGCCACACCCCCGGAACCTCGTCGAGGTCGGGTGCAGGACGGTGGGAGGCCTTCGTGTACCAGCGCGCCGCAGGCGGCGCGATGTCAGGCGCGCGGCCGCGCAGCCATCGATCCCACCACGCCGCCATCTCAGGAACCAGGTCGATGCGCGGGCCCGGCAGGCACGACGACGTCGCCGCGTGCGGCCACGGCCCGGCCAGCAGTTCGGCATGCCTGCCCGCCGCACGCAACGCTTCGATCGCGCGGAACGAGTTGTTGCGATAGCCGTCCGCCCACCCGGCGACGATCAGCACCGGAACGCCGATGTCGCTGTACCCCGGGCGAATCGAGCCGTGCTGCCAGTAGTCGTCGCGACGGGTGTGCGCCAGCCACCCGAACAACCACGGCTCGTGCTCGGCGATCCTCGCCGCCCACTCGTCGCGCCACCCGTCGCCCCACAGCGCAGGCACGGGGGGCAGCGCGTTCATCGGGGTCATGTAGTGGCAGTAGTCGACGAGGTCGAGCCACCGCCGCGAACCGCCGCAGAGGTGGACGTCGTCGGTGTAGCGGTCGTCGGTAGCGTAGATCGCGATCACGGCCTTCAGCGCGGGCGGGTGTTCGGCCGCCATGTGCAACGAGTTGAAGCCGCTGTAGGAGGTGCCGTACATGCCGACGTTGCCGTCGCACCAGTCCTGGGCCGCGAGCCAGGCGATCACCTCGGCGAGGTCGCGCTGTTCCTGCTGCGGGTACTCGTCGGTGGCGCGTCCGCTGCTGCTTCCCGTGCCGCGCACATCCAATCGAGCGACGGCATAAGCGAATTCGTCACGAAGCCGCGTGTACTCGGGGCGGTGCGACGACGTCAGGTCGTCTTTTCGGTACGGCAGCGCCTCGAGGATGCACGGCTGGGGCCCGCCGTCGGGCACATAGAGGGTGACGGCAAGTCGGGCGCCGTCCGACATCGGGATCCACTCGTCGCGGCGGGTGCCTGTCACTGCACTCCCAACAGCGGGCGCACCCGATCGTGCGGAAGAGCGTGGATCGTTCTGCCTGCGACACCGGTGGTCGTGGTCGCGCACAGCAGCGCGTCGATCACCGCCTCCTCGGTCACGTCGACGGTGGCTTCGAAATAGAGGTCGAGCCCGGTCCCGGAGATCGCCGCGCCCTGCTGAGTGGCTGACCGTTCGACACGCAAACCCGTTGCCAGACCGAGGAATATCTCCCCGGATGCGTGGTGGGCCGTCGACCCGGTGCGGGCCAGCCCGAGACCCATCCGCGCGGCCAGTCGGGCGCAGCCCGATGCGTCGATCGGCGCGTCGGTGATGACGACACCGATGCACGACCCGGCAGGCGGCGGTGCGATGTGCGGCGGCGGTCCCAGTGCGCGGCCAACGGCCACCCCGGCGATCGTGAGCCGATCCCAGCTGCCGAAGTTGGCCAGCACCAGCGCTGCGACCACGTGGCCGTCGGGCAGCACCCGCGACGCCGACCCGATGCCGCCCTTCCATGCGAAGGCCGACATGCCCGTCCCCGCGCCCACCGCGCCGAGCGCGACCTCGCCTCCACCGACCGACCGCCGCGCCTCATCCAGAGCCGCTGCGACGTCGCCGTCCTGCACATGCATGCGCCGGGTGTCGGTGAGCCAGGAGTCGTCGCACTCCCCCACGATCGGGATCACGACGTCGTCGACGCCGATGCGCGGCTGTTCGTCGATCAGGAGGCGGCATGCGGCGTCGTAGACCCGACCGACCTGCATGGTCGACGTCAGAAAGACGGGGCTCTCGACGACGCCCCACTCCTCGACCTGGGATCGGCCGGTCAGCTCACCCGCACCGTTGAGCACCGCCACGCCTGCGGGCACCGGGACGGCCCAGACGTCGCCGCCGGGGTCCAGGACCGTCACGCCGGTGCGGGCGATACCGGAGCCCGCCGGCGGGTCCGCATCATCGGAGATCACGGTCGCATGCCCCAGACCGACGCCCGGCACATCGAGCACCGAATTCGTGCGACCGCGCGGGAGGGTGCCGATGTCGACCGACCAGTCGACGAGCCGAGCGCTTCCAGCCACCCGCGCATCGTGCCATGCTGCCGGGGTGGCAGCGGGCCGAATTCCGGTGGTCGTCGACCCGCGCTGCGCGGATCACGATCCGCAGGCCGAGATCTGGCTCGGAGTCCGCACGCCCGGCACCGAGGTCGCCGACCGCGTCACCGCGATCGAGTCGGTGTTGCGGGAGCAGGGCCACGACATCGTCGCCGCCCGCGAGTTCGACGACGGGTGGCTCACGCGCGTGCATTCACCGGAGCTGCTCGATCACCTGGCATCGGTGTGGGACCGCTGGGTCGCGGGTGGCTACCCGGACCTGGGAGCGACGCGCGTCGTCCCGTATCTGTTCCCCAGTCCCGCACTGCTGCATGGCCTTTCGCCACGGCTGCCCACCGCCCTGCACGCTCAGGTCGGGGTGTTCTGCTATGACACGATGACGCTTGTCGGCCCTGGCAGCTGGCGGGCGATCAAAGCCGCGACCGACGTGGCCCGCACCGCCGCCGATCTGGTGGCCGCTGGGGCTCCTACGGCGTATGCGTTGACCCGGCCGCCCGGCCACCACGCGACCAGGTCGGCATACGGCGGCTCGTGCTACCTCAACAACGCCGCTGTCGCCGCACAGTCACTTCGCGAGGCGGGTTTCGGCACGGTCGCCGTCGTCGACATCGACGCCCACCACGGCAACGGCACCCAGGCGATCTTCTACGAGCGGCCCGACGTCTTCACCGCTTCGGTTCACGTCGACCCGGCAGCGGGCTGGTTTCCGCATCACGTCGGATTCGCCGACGAGGCGGGACGCGACGCCGGACACGGCGCCAATCTCAACCTGCCGCTGGCGCCCGGATCGGGCGACGACCTCTGGCTCAGCGCCGTCGAGCGGGCCGCCGAGGCCGCCGCGGGTTGGGGTGCTTCCGCGCTCGTGGTGGCGCTCGGGGTGGACGCCGCGGTCGACGACCCGGAAAGCCCTTTGCAGGTGACAGCCGAGGGCTACCGTCGCGCGGGCAGCGTGCTTGCCGCACTTGATCTTCCGACCGTGGCGGTGCAGGAGGGCGGCTACCACCTGCCGACGCTGGGCGGCCTCGTCGCCTCGGCGCTCGACGGGCTCGCGCCCTGACCGCGAGCGCTCAACCTGGTACGGAATCCGCGCCGAAAACTGTACACAGGTGAGCGCTGGCGCCCGCTATTCCTCCGGGATTTCGCGCTCGATCTCGTCGAGCCACGTCTTGGCCGACATGTCAGACGGCGCCCGCCAGTCACCGCGCGGCGACAGCGAGCCGCCGTGGGACACCTTCGGCCCGTTGGGCACCGCCGACCGTTTGAACTGCGCGAAGGAGTAGTACCGCTGCACGAACACCTGCAGCCAGTGGCGAATCTCCTTCAGGGAGAACGCAGGCCGCTTGTCCTCGGGATAGCCGTACGGCCAGTCGCCCTTGTTCGGGTCGCTCCACGCGTGCCAGGCCAAGAACGCCACCTTCGACGGGCGGAAGCCGAACCGCAGCATTTGGAAGAGCGAGAAGTCCTGCAGCACATAGGGACCGATCTTGGCCTCGCTGCTCTGAATCTCCTCGTCCTCCCCCTGCGGCACCAGTTCCGGGCTGATCTCGGTGTCCAGCACGTCGGTGAGCACCTCGTTGACCTGGTCGTCGAACTGCTTGGAGGAGACGACCCAGCGGATCAGGTGCTGGATCAACGTCTTCGGCACGCCGCCGTTGACGTTGTAGTGCGACATCTGGTCGCCGACACCGTACGTCGACCACCCGAGGGCGAGCTCGGAGAGGTCGCCGGTGCCGAGCACGATGCCGCCGCGCTGGTTGGCGAT
>DATEIG010000034.1:0-2914 GCA_035279185.1 Mycobacterium sp. | reverse complement strand
AGCCGACGACGACATGACCCCATACAAGCAGAAGGGTCCGACAGATTCGGGTCTCACAACCTCGCGGTGGGGATGACCCTAGATGTTGAGACCCGAGAACATCACCCGGTTCGGGTCGTACTTCTGCCGGACGGCGCTGAGCTTGGACACGTTCGGCCCGAAGTACCGCGACGCCGGCTGGCCAGCCTCCAGGTAGTTCACGTAGCCGCCGGCCGAATACTGTTGCACCGCTTGATGTGCGGTCTTGAGCCAGTTGACGGCAGCCGCCGGCGAGCCGTTGTTCTCGACGTACCACTGCACCAGCGCCGAGTGCTTCCGCCACGGAAAGGCCGTGGCGCCAGGCTCCACCGTTGCCAATGCGCCGTCGAGAGCGTGCATGATCACCAGCATGCGGCCCGTCTCGGGTGGGTAGGCGTTCATCGCCGCGGCAATGCCCTTCGCCGCATTCGCGTCCACGACGGGAAAGACGTCGGATCCGCCGACATATCCGAGCGGCGCCGGATTGAGATTGCCGGCGAGATACCTCACCTGATCCATGTAGTTCATCGTCTGGATGTCTGTGCTGATCGGTTGTGATCCGACGGCCTTGGTGACGGCGGCGATCATGCTGCTGCCCGCCCCGGCAGGGCAGGTTCCCATGATCCGGCAGTGCGTGCCCGTCGCATCGGTGGTGCCGTCCGCCAGTGCCCAACTGCTCCTGTCGGCGGTCCGCAGCCAGTTCTGCCAACCGACGAGAACCTGCGCGAACGATGCGGGCGGATAGTGCAGATTCACCACGTCGACATCCGAAACCGGGAACGTGGCGAAGGTCAGCGACGTCGTCACCCCGAAATTGCCACCGCCGCCACCTCGCAACGCCCAGAACAGATCCGGATTCTCGCTGGCCGAAGCGGTGACCGCCTGCCCGCCGGGCAATACCACCGTCGCTGACGTCAGTGCGTCGGAAAGCAAACCCGCATGCCGGGATTGAGCGCCGAGCCCGCCGCCGAGCGCGTGTCCAGCAGCGCCCACCGTAGGGCAGATGCCCGTGGGGATACCTCGGCCTGCGGCGGCGAGGACCTGGTGAATTTCGAGCAGGTGAGTCGCCGCAGGTGCTGTGACCCGTCCGCTCGCCGCGTCGTATTCGACCCCGCCCGGTAGCTGTCGGAGGTCGAAGATCAAGGCGCCGTTAGCTGTTGACGCTCCGGTATAGGAATGGCCGCCGCTGCGCGGCGCCACCTGAAGCTTGTTGGCGGCTGCGAACTGCATCGCCTTCTGAACGTCGGCCAGCGATGTCGGGGTGACGATGGCGGCGGGCGCGGACCCGCCGTAGTTGGTGTTGAAGACCTGTTTCGCCGCACCGTACTGCGGGTTGTCCGGTAGCAGGAGCTGACCGCCGATCGAAGACGACAGCCCTTCCCACCCCGTCGCAAGCGGTTCGGCCATCGCGCGCGGGGGTCCCAGGATTGTGCCTGCGGCCAACGCTCCCGCGGCGCCCCTCAGAAACGTCTGGCGGGATATCTCACGCGCCACTGTCGCGCTCCCGCGTTTGGGTCACACATGGGATTGTCGACCACGATCAAGCGAAAACCGATGCCGCGCACAACCTGTTGCGCGACAGTGACCGAACAGAGATCAGAAGATCGAGTAGACCTTTCGCACGGTCTCGTGGATGTCCCAGGTGCCCTTCCAACCGATCGGGAAGACCGCGATGTCGCCCGCCTTCACCTCGGCGGGCTCGCCGCCGTCCGGGGTGACGGTCATACGGCCCGAGAGCACGTAGATGACCTCGTTCTCGTCCTGCACCCAGTACGACGGTCCCGGCGTGCACTGCCAGATGCCCGCGGACCTGCCGCCGTCGACCCACATCTCGACCCCGTGCGTCGCCATCGGTTCTGCGGTGGCCTCCTCGAGCGGACCCCAGTCCTCGAGTTCGGCGTCGGGGGCGTCGGCAAGAATTGCAGTGATGACAGCGTTCACAGTCCGGCTTTCTCTGGGAAGGGGAGGGAAATCGGTTCGGGCGCAACACGACTGTTGCCGTCGGCGTCGAAGCGGTCGAGCCCGAGGTCGGTGAGGTCGAGCCAGTCGCAGTGACCGGTCAGAGTCAGGTCGGCCGCCACCTCGGCGACCGCCGGGCCCCACATCATTCCGTGCCCGGCCGGGCTTGCGACCACGGTGCCGTCGACCGGGCCGTCGTCGGTGAGCAACGGCCCGAGTATCGGCAGGTGGTCGGGCGTGTAGTCGATCGTCGCCGCCCACGTCCTGCGCAGGCCGAGCCCCTTGAGTCCGGGTAGCAGTTCCTCGATGCGGTCGCGGACCTTTTGGAAGTAGGCCTCGTCGAAGTCGGCCGCGACGCCGGGCGCCTCCTCCGGGTTGCTCATGCCCCACAGCAGACCGCCGGCTTCACCTGGCCGCCAATAGATCCCGGAAGGCAGGTCGAACACCATCGGCACCTCGTGCACATTGAACGCGGTGACCGGCGCGGTGACCACCACCTGGTGGCGCGCGCCTCCCGCCCACACTTTCGCACCCGCTGCCGCGCCGACCTCGCCGAGCTTCGGACCGCCGGTGAGCACGACGCGCTCGGTGTCGATCGGCCCATCGGAGGTGTCGACCCCGACGACGCGACCGCCCGAGGTACGCAGACCGGTGAACCGGCAGCGCTCACGGACGTCGACCTTGTAGGCGACCAACGCCGCCGTGTACGCCAGCACATTCCGCGGTGCGTCGATGTAACCGTCGCCCGGGGCATACGAGGAGCCGAGCGTGGCACCGGCGGCGATGCCGGTGTGCATGTCGTCGACGTCCGACGCGGACAGCCACTCGACGTCGAGCCCGATCTTCCGCTGCAGCGCGACGCGGTCCTTGGCCTGCGCGACCTCCGCATCGCTGAAGCACGGCATCAGATAGCCCTGCGCGACGAAGCCGCAGTCGA
>DATEIG010000033.1:0-10748 GCA_035279185.1 Mycobacterium sp. | reverse complement strand
AGTCGCCGTACCGACCGACGCCGGTGCCGATGCTGTCGGACAGCGAACCAACGCCCTGCATCATTTTCTTGATGCCTTCCTCGGAGAAGCCCATGCCCCTGAGTTGCTGCTCGGCGCGGTTGAGGACCATCGCCCTCGCCTGTGTGTCGCAGCTGTCGAGATAGGCCGTCGCCCTGTCCGGGGACATCGGCGCGCCGAGAAGACCGGCCTCGAGTTGCCGTTGGTAGTCGAGTCGGACCTGCGCCTGATGGCGGGCGTCCGTACCCAGGACGGGGTCGACGGGCAGCGGCCCGACGAACCTCGACATGGTGTAGTCGTCGAGCCGCTCGCCCGCATACTGCTTCGCGTACGGGTTGGCGGTGGGGTCGTTCACGATCCCGAAGTCGCGCAAACGCGCGGCCGCGGCCTGCATTTCGGGCGTCGGCGGACCGCCGCTGTTGACCAGCGCCTCGTCGGCGGCGCGTTGGGTCTCGTCGTACCTCTGGGCGGCGCTGCCCGCTTCATCCTGGGCGGACGGTTCCCCTTCGCCCTCACCGCCCTTGATGGCGTCCGTGTCGTAGCCATCGGCCGCCATGTCGAGCTCGGCTTCGCCGAGTTTCGCGCCGTAAGCGTCGCGGAGCGCGGTCATCTCACCGAGGCTGCCCTTGGTCGCGTCGATCGCCGCCGCTTTGAGCGCCGACCAGTCGAGCTGCACGCCGTCGGCCTGAGCCTTGGCGAGCTCAGCGGCGATGACGTTGTCGATCTGGACGAGACGAGCGTTGAGGTTGCCGATCGACGTGTGGCCGCTGCGCTGGGCTTCGGCGAGGGTCGCGGCGATGTTCTGCAGATCCGCGGCCACCTTCGCCATCTGCTCCTTGCTGAGCTTCAGCCACTCGGTGGCCCGCCTGACCTCTTCGGCGTCGTTGATCGGATGCGCGGGATCGTCGCGGTCCCACGCCGCGTCGAAGCGCTTCTTGGCGGCGTTGAATTCCTCGTCGGTCTCGGTGATGCACACACCCGCGTCACGGAAGGACGTGGCCAGTTCGCTGATCTCGCCGGGCGCGCCTGCCTGGATCGTCTCGTCGACGCGCCACGGGTCGCCGCCTGCTGCACCGACCAGTTCGGAAACGCTCAGGTGCACCAGTTGCGGATAGTCAGGCATCCGTGACGGTGTCGAGGGCAGACCGGTTGCGCTCTTCGGTCTCGCTGAACAGGCTCGACGCGGTCTTGGCCTTCTGACCGATGTCGTCGAGCCGTCGGTGGTTGTGGTCCATGGTGCTCACCTGGTTGTCGCGGTGCGCGCTCAGCCGCTGATGGAACGATCGCGCCGCCGGGAAATCACCGAAGATCGTCGACCCGATCGAGGCCGCCGACAGGTTCGTCGCGCCGCCGCGGACACGTTCGCCTGCGCCGCGCGTGACGTCGCCACCCGAGTTCAGCAGCTCCGGCTCGACCCACATCTCCCACCTCCACGACGTTTGCTGCCAGTTTACGGGCGGTCGAACAGGCCGAAGGACACCAATCGGGGCTAGGTGCCGAGCGTCCGGTGCAGGAACTCGAAGATCAGCGCCGAGCGGAACGCGGTCTGCTTGTTGTCGGCCGCTCCCGCGTGCCCTCCCTCGACGTTCTCGTAGTACATGACGTCGTGGCCTGCCGCCTCGAGCGCGGCCGTCATCTTGCGCGCGTGTCCGGGATGGACGCGGTCGTCGCGGGTCGACGTCGTCATCAGCAGCGGCGGGTAGCGACGGTCAGCCGAGATGTTCTGGTACGGCGAGTATTTCGCGATGAACTCCCAGTCGTCGGGGTCGTCGGGATCGCCGTACTCCGCCACCCACGACGCACCGGCCAGCAGCAGGTGAAACCGCCGCATGTCGAGCAGCGGCACACTGCACACCAGCGCACCGAACAGTTCCGGATACTGCGTCAGCATGATGCCCATCAGCAGTCCGCCGTTGCTGCCGCCCTGAGCCGCCAACTGGTCCACGGTCGTGATGCCCCGGTCCACCAGATCGGCTGCCACCGCGGCGAAGTCCTCGGCCACCAGGTGGCGGCCCTCGCGCATCGCCTGGGTGTGCCAGGTCGGCCCGTACTCGCCGCCACCGCGGATGTTGGCCAGCACGTACGTTCCGCCGCGCGACAGCCACAGCCGCCCCATGACGCCGTCGTATCCCGGCGTTCTCGAGACCTCGAAGCCGCCGTAACCGCCGAGCAGCGTCGGACCGGGCCTGCTGCCGGGTCTCCCGACGACAAAATAGGGGACCGCGGTGCCGTCGGCGGACGTGGCGAAATGCTGTGTGACCGTGACGCCTTCGGCGTCGAAGAACGACGGCGCGGACTTGATCAGCTCCAGCGGGCCCTCGACGGGGCCGTGCAGGAGCCGCGACGGGGTGGTGAAGCCGCTGAAGTCGAGGAAGATCTCGTCGCCGAGGTCGTCGGTGTCGACGATGGCGGCGGTGGTGTTGTCCGGAAGTCCCGGCACCGGCTCGGTCGCCCAGCTTCCCGGCGTCACCGTCTGCACCCTGCTGACGACGTCGGCGAGCGTGACGATGACCAATTTGTCCTTCGTCCACGCGTACTGGTTCAGGCTGGTGTGGTCATCGGGTTCGAAGACGACGTGCAATTCGGCTGTCCCCGCGAGGAACTCGTCGTAGTCGGCGGCGAGCAGGGAGCCGGCGCGGAAGATGTTCGACCCGAGGTACCAGTCGGTGCGCAGCTCGATCAGAAGCCAGTTCCGGTGCGCCGACACGGTGGCATCGGTGGGTGCGTCGATGCGGATGAGTTCGTCGTCGCGCATCTCGTAGACCTCGTCGTTGAAGAAGTCGACGGCACGGCTGAGGAAGGTGCGCTCGTAGCCGGGCGTGTGGTCCCGTGACGCCGCGACGAGAACGTCGGTGCGGGATCCGCTGAACAGCGTCTCGGCGTCGTCGAGCGGCGTCCCGCGCCGCCAGCGTTTGACCAGCCGGGGGTAGCCGGACTCGGTCAGGGAGTCCTCGCCCCAGTCGGTGCCGATCAGCACGGTGTTCTCGTCCTCCCAGCTGATCTGGGTCTTCGCCTCGGGAACCACGAAGCCCTCGACGACAAATTCCTTTGTGCGCATGTCGAACTCGCGTACCACCGCGGCGTCGGAGCCGCCTCGCGACAGCGTGATCAGCGCCAGCGAGTGGTCGGGCTCGATGACGCGCGCGCCTGCCCAGACCCAGTTCTCTTCCTCCGCAGACGCGAGCGCGTCGAGGTCGATCACCGTCTCCCAGTCGGGCGCGTCGGTGCGGTAGCGCTCCAGCGTGGTGCGCCGCCACAGCCCGCGGGGGTTCTCGGCGTCGCGCCAGTAGTTGTAGAGCCACTCGCCGCGGCGGCGGACGTACGGGATGCGCGCGTCGGTGTCGAGGACCTCGAGCGCCTCGGTCTGCATCTGCTCGAAGCGTTCGCCGCACAGTTCGGCGAGGGTCGGCTCGTTGTGGCGGCGGACCCAGTCCAGCGCGTCATCACCGGTGATGTCCTCCAGCCACAGGTACGGGTCTTCGGTGTCGGTCTGCTCCTCGCCCGAGGGCTCGTCGGTGCTCACCCCGCCATTGTGCGTTCCCATGCGCCGAAACCGACATTTGGGCGCAAAAGTGCGAGTGCAGCCCGCCATTTCGTCGATCTCGGCGCGGCGGCTGCGCCGTCAGCTCAGGTGATGGACCTCCTGGAGGCCGTACACCGGCGTGGGGATGCCCTCGTATCGCGCCTTCAGTTGCAACGCCAGGTACAGCGAGTAGTGCCGCGACTGGTGCAAATTGCCGCCGTGGAACCAGAGGTTCTCCTGCTGCGTCGGCTTCCACATGTTGCGCTGCTCGCCCTCCCACGGGCCGGGGTCCTTCGCGGTGTCGCTGCCGAGCCCCCAGACCTTGCCGACCTTGTCGGCGACGTCCTGGCCGATGAGGTCGGCCGCCCAGCCGTTCATCGAGCCGAAGCCGGTCGCGTACACCACCACGTCGGCGGGCAGTTCCGTGCCGTCGGCCAGGATCACCGAATCCTCGGTCAGGCGCTCGACCTGGCCGTGAGCCAGCTTGATGCTGCCGTCGGCGACCAGATCCGACGCGCCGACGTCGATGTAGTAGCCAGAGCCGCGACGCAGGTACTTCATGAACAGGCCGGAATCGTCGTCGCCCCAGTCGAGCTCGAAGCCCGCAGCGGCCAGTCGGTCGTAGAAGTCCTTGTCCCGCTCACGAATTGCGTTGTACACCGGGATCTGGAACTCGTGCAGGATCCGGTACGGCAGCGAGGCGAACGTCAGGTCGGCCTTCTCGGTGGTCATGCCCGCGGCGACGGCCCTCTCCGAGTACAGGTCGCCGAGCCCGAGGTCCATCAACGAGTCCGACTTGACGATGTGGGTCGAGCTTCGCTGCACCATGGTCACGTCGACGCCGTTCTCGTACAACGCTTTACAGATGTCGTGCGCGGAGTTGTTGGAGCCGATCACCACCGCCTTCTTACCGACGTACGCGTCGGGTCCGGGGTGTGCGCTGGAGTGATGCTGATCGCCGCGGAACACGTCCTGACCCGGCAGGCTCGGGACGCTCGGCTTACCCGACATGCCGGTGGCGAGCACCAGGTGCGTCGGGTGCAGGGTGAGGCGTTCGCCGTCGCGGTCCACCTCGACCGTCCACTGCTTGGCCTTCTCGTCGAATGACGCCGACAGGCACGTCGTCTTCGACCAGTAGGGCACCTCCATGACCCGGGTGTAGAACTCGAGCCAGTCGCCGATCTTGTCCTTCGGCGCGAACACCGGCCAGTTCGCGGGGAACGGCAGATACGGCAGGTGGTCGTACCAGACGGGGTCGTGCAGGCACAGCGACTTGTAGCGTTTGCGCCACTGGTCGCCCGGCCGTTCGTGGCGGTCGACGACGATGCTCGGGACGCCGAGCTGACGCAGCCGGGCGCCCAGCGCGATACCGCCCTGGCCGCCGCCGACGACGAGCGTGTACGGCTGCGTCTGGTAGCCCAGAGAGGCCTCTTCGTCGGCGCGCTTCTCCGCCCACGACCGGGTGTCGGCGTCGCTGCCGTGCACGGCGCCGAGCACCCGCGACGGGCCTTTGCGCTCCTCGTGCCCCTTGAGTTCCTGCAGCGCGGTCAGCAGCGTCCACGCCTGGTCGTCCTTCAGCCGCAGGTGGCCGACGCCGCGGCCGACGGCGGTGTCGAACTCGATGAACGCACTCAGCACACCCGCGTCCTCGGTGGCGTCCTCTCTGGTGCGGAAGTTCGACGGGTCGGTGGCCGCGAGGCGCTCGCCGAGCATTTCCGCGACCCCGTCGCGGCCCTCGACGGTCTTGATGTTCCAGGTGAACGCGACGAGGTCGCGCCAGAAGCTGTCGGTGGCGAACTTCGCGGCCGCGCGGTCGACGTCGCGTACCGCGAGCGCGGCCTCGAAATCGGCGAGCCAGGCCGTGACCCGGTCCTGCGGGGTCAGGGCGGTGGCGGGGTCAAGTGTCTGCGTCATGTGACCCACCCCACACCCGATCGGACGTGGCCACAAGGGTTGCACCCCGTTGCAGCCGGGGGTTGCAACGGTCTGCAACTCTTTCGGCGTGTGGTCGCGGTCACATACACCTGACGCATGAGAGCAGCCGTCTACCACGGACCGAACAGCATCGAGATCGCCGACGTGCCCGAGCCGGCGCCGCGGCCGGGCACCGTGAAGGTGAAAGTCGGCTTCAATGGGATCTGCGGCACCGACCTCCACGAGTACTACGCAGGCCCGATCTTCGTGCCGACCGAACCGCACCCGCTGACCAACGCACAGCTGCCGTTGGTCATCGGCCACGAGTTCTCCGGCGTCATCACCGATGTCGGCGCTGACGTCGACGGATGGTCGGAGGGCGACCGGGTGGCCGTCGAGCCCATCTACCGGTGCGGGCACTGCCCGGCCTGCAAGGCGGGCAACTACAACATCTGCGCGCAGATCGGCTTTCACGGGCTGATGTCCGACGGCGGCATGGCCGAGTACACGGTGGTGCCCACCGACATGCTGCACAGGCTGCCCGACAACGTCTCGCTCCAGTTGGGCGCGCTGGTCGAACCGATGTCGGTGGCCTATCACGCGGCGACGCTCGGCGAGGTGAAGTCCGGCGACACGGCGATGGTGTTCGGCGCGGGCCCGATCGGCATCGGGTTGTGGTTCGCGTTGCGCGGCAAGGGGTTGGACGACACGTTCGTCGTCGAGCCGTCGGCCACCCGTCGCGCCTCGATCGAGCGGCTGGGCGCGCGCACGCTCGACCCGGCCGCCGTCGACATCCCCGCGTTCATCGCCGACCACACCGAGGGCCGCGGCGCCGACGCGGTCTACGACGCCGCAGGCGTGACACCCGCGATCGAGACCGCGCTGGCGTGTGTCGGCGCGCGGCGGCCGATGGTGAGCGTGGCGATCTACGAGAAGCCGCTCACGACCCCGCTGCTCAACCTCGTGATGAACGAGTCACGCATCCAAGGCTCGCTCTGCTACACCGCAGCCGACTTCGAGGCGGTGATCGCGTTGATGGCGCAGGACTCCTACGACACCACCGGGTGGGTCACCGAGATCGCCCTCGACGACGTCATCGACGAGGGCTTCGAGGCGCTGCACGCGGGCAAGAAGATGAAAGTGCTGGTCGATCCGGCCGCCTAGAAAGGACACCGAAACAATGGCACTCACCGGCAGGGTCGCGCTGGTCACCGGCGCGGCACGAGGTATCGGACGGGGCATCGCGCTGCGGCTGGCACGCGACGGCGCCGACGTCGCACTGGTCGACGTCCGATCCGAAGGCATCGACGAGGTGGCCGGCGAGATCGCCGAGATCGGCTGTAAGGCAACGACCTTCGTAGCCGACGTCGGTGACAGGGATCAGGTCTTCGCCGCCGTCGACCATGCCGCATCGGCGCTCGGCGGATTCGACATCATGGTCAACAACGCCGGCATCGCGCTGGTCGGGCCCATCGCCGACGTGACACCCGACGAGGTCGCCACGATCTGGGCGGTGAACGTCAACGGCGTGCTGTGGGGCATCCAGGCGGCCACCGCGAAGTTCGCGGAGCTCGGCAACAAGGACAGCGGGAAGATCAGCCGGATCATCAACGCCGCGTCGATCGCGGGGCACGACGGCTTCGCCATGCTCGGCGTCTACAGCGCGACGAAGTTCGCCGTCCGTGCCCTCACCCAGGCCGCCGCCAAGGAGCACGCGGCCGACGGCATCACCGTCAACGCCTACTGCCCGGGGGTGGTCGGGACCGACATGTGGGTAGAGATCGACAAGCGGTTCGCCGAGCTCACCGGCGCCGCCGAGGGCGAGACATACGACAAGTTCGTCGGCGGAATCGCCCTCGGCCGTGCCGAAACGCCCGATGACGTCGCCGGATTCGTCTCGTATCTGGCAAGCGACGACGCCGACTACATGACGGGCCAGTCCGGCCTCATCGACGGAGGTCTCGTCTACCGATGAGGGGCGGTTGGCGTCAAGGTGTGATGGGGAGCACAATCGGCACTGATGCAAGGTCAGCCAGTGCCTGAGCCCGCGGTGGCGGTCGGCGAGGACCCGCGTACGTATGCCCGACTGATGTCGGCGGTGTACGACGCGACGATGGCGGGCGGCCGCGCACCGGCCCGGCCCCGCCAGGTGATCGAGGACTCGTGGCAGCGGCTGATGGCCCAGGGCATCGGCCCCGACGAGATGCCCTCGCCGACCGTGGAGTCGGCCGGGCTCGACGCGCTGCGCAGTGCGTCCGGCCTCGTCGAGGTGCTCGACGACATCGCCCACGGGCTGGAATCGCTTGTCGCAGAAGGCGAGAACATCCTCGTGGTGGCCGACGCGGTTGGGCGCGTGCTGTGGCGGTCGGGGTCCAATCACGTGCTCGGCCACGCCGACCGGCTCGGCTTCGTCGAGGGCGCGAACTGGGGTGAGACGGCCGTCGGCACCAACGCGATCGGCACCGCGCTGGCATCCAAGCGCGCCGTGCAGGTGTTCTCCGCCGAGCACTATCTGCGCAGCCATCATCCGTGGACCTGCGCGGGTGCGCCCATCAGGGATCCGAGAACCGGCCAGGTGATCGGCGTCGTCGACGTGTCAGGACCCGCGGCAACGGTGCACCCCACCACAGTCGCGCTCGTCGACGCGGTGGCCCGGCTCGCGGAATCCCATCTGCGCGAACAGCACGACCGCACGCTGAACAGACTGCGGACGGTGGCCGCACCGATCCTGGCCCGCATCGGCAGCCCGGCGCTCGCGGTCGACCAGGACGGCTGGGTCGCCGCCGTCGACGCGATGCCGCTGCACAACAGGATCCTGCTGCCCACCAACATCACCGACATCGCGCCGGGCCGGGTGCGCTTGTCCACGCTGGGCCCGTGCGACGTCGAACCGCTGCCGGGCGGCTGGTTGGTGCGGCTGGCGACCGACGAGCCGACGGACCAGCTCGCCGAGGTGGCGCTCGACCTCCGCAACCCCGACGTGCCGTCGCTGGCACTGGCCGGTCAGTTCACCGCGTGGCGGCACGACATCTCACAGCGCCACGCCGAGATACTGCTCGTGCTGGCGACGTCGCCGTCGGGCAGGTCGGCCAACGAACTGTCCGCCGACCTCTACGGCGACCCCTCCAAGGTGGTCACCGTGCGCGCCGAACTGTCGCGGCTGCGCAAGCAGTACTCGGGATTACTTGCGGCGCAACCGTATCGGTTCGCCTCGACGGTCGATTTCGAGGTCGTCTACCCCGGCGACATGTCCAAGCTTCTGCCGTCGTCGACGGCGCCCGCCATCCGCTCTATCAGAAGGAGTCAGTCATGACCGTTTTCTCCCGCCCCGGTGCCGCCGATGCCTTGATGTCGTACGAGTCCCGCTACGACAACTTCATCGGCGGCGAGTGGGTGCCGCCCGCGGGCGGTGAGTATTTCGAGAACCCGACGCCGGTGACGGGGCAGGCGTTCTGCGAGGTGCCGCGCTCGACCGAGGCGGACATCGAGAAGGCCCTCGACGCCGCGCACGGTGCTGCGACGGCATGGGGCAAGACGTCGGCGGGGGAGCGGGCCGTCATCCTCAACAAGATCGCCGACCGTATCGAGGAGAACCTCGAGTCGATCGCGCTGGCCGAGGCGTGGGACAACGGCAAGCCGATCCGCGAAACGCTGGCCGCCGATATTCCGTTGGCGGTGGACCACTTTCGCTACTTCGCGGGTGCCATCCGTGCCCAGGAGGGCTCGCTGAGCCAGATCGACGACGACACCGTCGCCTACCACTTCCACGAGCCGCTCGGCGTGGTGGGCCAGATCATCCCGTGGAACTTCCCCATCCTGATGGCCACGTGGAAGCTGGCGCCCGCGCTCGCGGCGGGCAACGCGGTGGTGCTCAAGCCCGCCGAGCAGACGCCGGCGTCGATCCTCTATCTGATGTCGCTGATCGGCGACCTGCTGCCCTCGGGTGTCGTCAACGTGGTCAACGGTTTTGGCGCCGAGGCGGGCAAGCCGCTGGCGTCGAGCAACCGGATCGCCAAGATCGCGTTCACCGGTGAGACGACCACGGGCCGGTTGATCATGCAGTACGCATCGCAGAACCTGATCCCCGTCACGCTCGAACTCGGCGGCAAGAGCCCCAACATCTTCTTCTCCGACGTGATGGCCGCGGGCGACGACTTCCAGGACAAGGCGCTGGAAGGGTTCACGATGTTCGCGCTGAACCAGGGCGAGGTGTGCACATGCCCGTCGCGCAGCCTGATCCAGTCCGACATCTACGACGAGTTCCTCGAGCTCGCCGCGATCCGCACCAAGGCGGTCCGGCAGGGCGACCCGCTGGACACCGAGACCATGATCGGCTCGCAGGCGTCCAACGATCAGCTGGAAAAGGTGTTGTCCTACATCGAGATCGGCAAGGACGAGGGCGCCCGCGTGGTCACCGGCGGCGAGCGCGCCGAGCTCGGCGGCGACCTCAACGGCGGCTACTACGTGCAGCCGACGATCTTCGAGGGCAACAACACGATGCGGGTCTTCCAGGAGGAGATCTTCGGCCCCGTCGTCGCCGTCACGTCGTTCAAGGACTACGACGACGCGATCTCGATCGCCAACAACACGCTGTACGGCCTCGGCGCAGGCGTGTGGAGCCGCGACGGCAACACCGCCTACCGGGCGGGCCGCGACATCAAGGCGGGCCGCGTGTGGACGAACTGCTATCACGCCTACCCGGCGCACGCCGCGTTCGGCGGCTACAAGCAGTCCGGCATCGGACGCGAGAACCACAAGATGATGCTCGACCACTACCAGCAGACCAAGAACCTGTTGGTGTCGTACAGCAACAAGGCCCAGGGGTTCTTCTGAGCGCGGCGCGAGGGGGCACCACCCCGTCCGAAGGACGAGGGGGAGAAGCGAGACTGATGATGGAAGTTGCCCCGCCGCGGGCACTCATCACCCGCGCGGCGGCCGACCTGTTGGAGAAGCTGCAGGGCAGGCATGGGGCGCTGATGTTCCACCAGTCCGGCGGGTGCTGCGACGGGTCGTCGCCGATGTGCTATCCCGACGGGGATTTCATCGTCGGCGACCGCGACGTGCTGCTGGCAGTTCTCGATGTCGGGGACACCGGCGTGCCCATCTGGATCTCGGGCCCGCAGTTCGAGGCGTGGAAGCACACGCAGTTGGTGATCGACGTCGTGCCGGGCCGCGGGGCCGGGTTCAGCCTGGAGGCACCCGAAGGCCTGCGGTTCCTGACCCGCGGTCGGGCTTTCACCAACGCCGAGAACACCCTGCTGGAATCAGTCCCGGTGATCACCGGGTCGCTACC
>DATEIG010000032.1:0-7283 GCA_035279185.1 Mycobacterium sp. | reverse complement strand
GTAGCCGGCGCTGCGACACAGCGCCGCCGCGGCCTCGAGCCCATCGGTATCGCTGCGAGGATCGAGGTCCGATGCGCCGAGCCCGTTCAGCGCCTGTCCGACGAGGGCGTCACGTGTCTCGGGTTTGGCCTCGGCCTGCTGCACCAACTGGTCGCCGCCCGCCGCCTCGAAGGCCCGGACAGCCTGTAGCCCATACTCTTTGGCGTCGTCGCTGAGATCGAGGATCATTGCTGTGTTGTCTTTCTGCTCCTCGCGTCCGCGCCTCGCAGGAGAGAGCGCGACAGCAGGATGCGCTGCATCTCGATGCTGCCCGACGATACGGTCGAGGCCTGCGAGTACTTCCAGTGATCCTCCGTCTCGTCGAGGAACCAGCGGCCACCCGGGTCATCCGGCGACACCTCGGCGGCGATGTCCATCAGCACCTCGGCGCTGTCCTGGTCGAGTTTCGTCACCGCGATGCGGTACGCGGCGGCATCGCCGGGCTGGATCCGGCCGCTGTTCTGCAGCGAAACAACGCGATACGCGAGCAGGCGCGCCCGGCGGCAGTGGGTGAGCATTCGAATCCAACGTCCCCGCAACTCGGCGGGCAGATGCTCCCAGCGGTCGCCGAGCACCGACGGCGCTGCCGCCAGCAGTCGCTCGCACCGCGCATACCTCGCGATGCCGACACGCTCGAACGACGTCACCTCCTGCACGATCGACCAGCCCTGGTCGACCTCGCCTAGCACGTCGGCGCGGGTGACCCGCAGGTCGTCGAAGAACACCTCGTTGAGGTGGTGCGGACCCATCATGCAGCGGATCGGCCGTACCTGAATCGCCGGATCATCCATCCGGACAAGGAAAATCGTCAGACCGTCTTGTTTTCGGGCTGCGCCCTCTCCCACTCGGTGCGTGCGCGCGAGCAGGAAGCACCACTGCGCCATTGTGGCGTACGATGTCCAGATCTTCTGACCGCTGATCAGCCAGCCGTCGCCGTCGGGGCGTGCGGCGGTGCGCAGCGACGCGAGATCGGAGCCCGCCTCCGGTTCCGAGAAGCCCTGGCACCAGATCACTTCGCCGCGGGCGATCGGCGGCAGGTGTGTGCGCTGCTGCTCCTCGGTGCCGTGGCGCATGATGATCGGGCCGACCCAGTTGACCCCCATGTACTGCGCGCCGCGCGGCTCATGGTGTGCCCACATCTCCTCGCGCACCACGGTCTGCTCCCACACCGACGCGCCGCCGCCGCCGAACTCCTCCGGCCACGACAGGCACAGCAGGTTCTCGTCGGCCAGCGTCCGGCAGAACTGCTGCGCCGTCTCCAGGTCGGCCGGGTCGTCGGTGAACGCGCCGAGAAAGCCTTCGGGCACATGTGTTTTGACCAACTCGCGCAGCGTGCCGCGGAGCTCGGCCGCGTCGCGTCCCATTTCGAAGTCCACCGGCCTACCTATCCCGAGCCCATAGCGGGTTCGACGTCGGCGAGCCCCAGCTCGCGCAGCACTTCTTCGGTGTCCGCGCCGAGTTCGCGCGTCGGTCCCGCGATGCGGCCGGGGGTGCGGGAGAACCAGGTCGGTACCCCAGGCATTCTGACCGGTCCGTACGGCGTATCGACGGTTTCGAACAGGCCCACCGCGTTCAGGTGGGGATGGTCGAACAGCGCGTCGGGGGTGTTGATGGGCGCTGCGGGGATCTCCAGCTCGCGGAAGAGGGCGAGCCATTCGTCGGTCGTGCGCTCCAACAATGTCTGTGCGATAAGCCCGTAGACGGTGTCGATGTCGTGTGCACGCATCTCCAACGTCGCGTACACCTCGGTCGCCCAGGCCGGCTTGACCGCGTTGACGAACGCGTTCCAGTGTTTGTCGTTGTAGATCAGCGCGGCGATCCGACCGTCCTTCGTCGGATACGGCCGCCGGTTCGGCGCGACCGTGCGCGGATACACAGCGGGGCCGAGCGGCGGATCGAACATCGCGCCGTTGGCGTGCTCCACCAGCATGAACGACGCCATCGTCTCGAACATGCTCACCTCGACCTCCTGGCCTTCGCCCGTGCGCTCACGGTGGAACAGCGCCATCGTCGTCGCATAGAGGGCGGTCAGGCCCGCGACCTTGTCGGCCATGATCGTGCCGACGTAGTTGGCCTCGCCGGTCAGCTGTTCCTGCACGGCAGGGATCCCGCATTCGGCCTGAATGGTGTCGTCGTAGGCGGGCAGGTCGCGGTTCGGCCCGCGTCTGCCGTACCCGTAGCAGTTCGTGTACACGATCGCGGGGTTGATGGCGGCGACGTCGTCATAGCCGAAGCCGAGTTTGGCGATCGCCTTGGACCGCATCGAGTGGATGAACACGTCGGCCGTCTCGATCAGCGCGCGCAGCGCGGCCGTGCCCGCATCGGTCCGCAGGTCGAGCACGACGGCGCGCTTGCCCCGGTTCACGTTGACGTACACACCGCTCATGCCGGGCGCGGGGCCCACCGAGATGTAGCGGGTGTTGTCCCCCGCGGGCGGTTCCACCTTGATGACGTCGGCGCCCATGTCGGCCATGATCTGAGTGCAGTACGGCCCCATCACCATCGCGGTGAGGTCGACCACGCGGACACCGGCCAGCGGACCACTACTCATGCGCCACCGCCATCTCGAAGCTGTAGCCGATGTGCCTGGCGTGGGCGTCGGGCACCACGTCGAAGATCTGCGGGGTGGCCGTGTCGCGGATGGCGTCGATGGCGTCGGCGACCTCCTCGACCGTCCACGACGGCCGGTGCACGCCGGGGGTTTCCGCGATCAGCACCCTGGCGATCCGGCCCGCGATGGCCGCGATGATCTCGCCGGTGATCGAGCAGGACTCGTGGGCGAGCCAACCGACGGCGGGCGCCACCAGTTCCGGTTCCATCGGCGGATACGCCGAGGTGTCAA
Source organism: Mycobacterium sp. (assembly GCA_035279185.1). Lineage (GTDB taxonomy): Bacteria > Actinomycetota > Actinomycetes > Mycobacteriales > Mycobacteriaceae > Mycobacterium. Next base: position 4,402 of record DATEIG010000032.1, on the reverse strand, counting down.
GGCCCTCAGCCATTCTCGTGACTGCGCCGGGCACGATGACGTTGCACCGCACACCGTGGGCCTCACCCTCGAGTGCCGCGACGTTCGACAGGCCGATGATCCCGGCCTTGGCTGCGGCGTAGTTCGCGACGCCGTGGTTGCCGTAGAGGCCGCCGATGGACGAGGTCAACACGATGCGGCCGTAGCCGGCCTCGCACATGACGGGGAATGCCGGCCTCACGACGTGGAACGCGCCGCGCAGATGTACGTCGAGCACCGCGTCGAAGTCCGTCGCGGTCATCTGGGCCAGCGGGGCCCGCCGGACGATGCCCGCGTTGTGAACGAGAACGTCGCACCGGCCGAAAGCATCCAGTGCCGTCTCGATGATCGCCGCGCCACCGTCGGCGCTGGCCACCGACTCGGTGCTGGCGACTGCGGTGCCGCCGGCGGCGGTGATCTCGGCCACGACGTCGCGGGCCGGGCCGCCGTCGGCGCCGTCGCCGGTGAGGCTTCCGCCCGGATCGTTCACCACCACCTTGGCGCCGCGCGACGCCAGCAGCAGCGCGTAGGAGCGGCCAAGGCCACGGCCGCCGCCGGTGACGACGGCGACCCTGTCGTCGAACCTCAGGTCAGGCATCCACGGTCTTCAGCTCGAGGCCCTCGAGTTCGCCGCTGTCGCGCCAGCCCTTGAGCAGGTCGTCGAAGGCGTAGAAGCCCGGCATGTAGTAGTCGCCGAGGAACGACCGCACGCCTTCGCCGAAGCCGCGGCCTTCGTTGTTGTAGTAGCCGGGGGTGCAGGACAGGTCGAAAGCCGATGTGTCCATGGCGAACTCTTTGATGGTGTCGATCCAGCCCCTCTGTGCCTCGGCGCTGGGTTCGACGGTCGTCGCCTTGCGCTTGACGGTCTCGGCGATGATGTAGGCGATGTGCTCGGCCTGCTGCTGGAACATCGCGGTCGTGTTGGCGGAGACGCCGCCCTGGATGAACCCCGTGTGGAACTGGTTCGGGAACCCGCGGGTGGTGATCCCGTGCAGTGTCTTGTAGCCGTCGCGCCAATGGTCGAACAGGGATTGTCCTCCGCGACCTTCGATGGCCTCGATCGCGTACCTGCGGCTGATCTCGGTGGAGATCTCGAAGCCGCTGGCGAAGATCACGCAGTCGACCTCGTATTCGACGCCGCCCGCGACGATGCCCTTCTCGGTGAGTCGCTCGACGCCTTTGCATTCCGCGACATCGACCAGCGTGACGTTCGGACGGTTGAACGTCGGCAGGTATTCGTCGCTGCTGCACGGCCGTTTACACATGAACCGGTAGTACGGCTTGAGCGCCTCCGCGGTGTCCGGATCGTCGACCAGCTCGGCGACCCTGCGGCGGAGGCGCTCCATGACCTTGTAGTCCTCCTCCTCCCGGATCGCCATCACCTCTTCGATGCCCAGCGACGCCGGGTCGGGACTGGCGGCGATGCGTGCGGTGGTGTTGCGCCCCAACTCGGTCCAGAAGTCGCAGACCTGGTCGGGAGCGTCGAAGACCACACCCTCGAACGGAGACCAGCGGTGGAAGTTGCGTTTGCGCTCCTCCTGCCAACCGGGCTGAAGCGACGCCGCCCACTGCGGGTCCGTCGGCGCGTTACCCCGCATGTCCACCGATGACGGCGTGCGCTGAAACACATACAGCTGCTTGGCATCCCGGCCGAGGTGCGGCACCAGCTGAACGCCGGTGGCGCCCGTGCCGACCAGCGCGACGCGCTTGTCGGCGAGCTTGTGCAGACCGCCTCCCGCATCGCCACCGGTGTAGTCGTAATCCCAGCGCGCCGAGTGGAAGACGTGCCCACCGGCATCCACGAACTCCTTGATGCCGGGGATGCCGGGCAGTTTGGGCCGGTTGTAGGAGCCCTGGGCCATGACCACGAAGCGGGCGCGCAGGTCGTCGCCGCGGTTGGTGGTCAACCGCCACCGGCTGATCGCGTCGTCCCACACCACCGTCTTCACCTGGGTGGAGAAGACCGCGCCGTCGTAGAGCCCGAAATGCTTGCCGATCCGCCTGCAGTGCTCGAAGATCTCGGCGCCGTCGGCGAACTTCTTCGAGGGCACGACGCCGAGTTCTTCCAGCAGCGGGACGTAGCAGTACGCGTCGTTGTCGCACTGGATCCCGGGGAACCGGTTCCAGTACCACACACCGCCGAAGTCTCCGCCCATCTCGATGACGTGGACGTCGTCGACACCGGCTTTCTTGAGGTAGGCACCCGCCAGCAGGCCCGCGATGCCGCCGCCGAGAATCGCCACCTCGATGTCGGAGTCGATGGGAGTGCGTGGTGTCACCGGGGTGTGCGGGTCGATCTCCGCGAACTCGGCGAAATCGTCTTTCAGCTCCAGATATTGCGCCGAACCATCAGTGCGCAGCCGCTTTTCGCGCTCGTGGGCGTATTTCTCCCGCAGTGCATCGATGTCGACGTCATCGGGTGTCTGCGTCGGTCCGCACGTATCGAACAAGGTCATCTGACTTCACAACTCCTGGGGTTCGCCGGTGCCCATGTACTTGGCCAGCTGCGTGTGCAGGTTGACGGTGCTGCGCTCGCGATACGGGTTGGGCCGGGTGCCCTTGAACCCGAGCGACTTCATGCCCTGCTGCACCGCGGCCATGTTCGAGAAATCCTGGGGCAGCACCGAGAGCCAGTTCGGGCTGTCCTTCGGGGTGTACTGCCATTCCGTCTGCGGCTCTCGGCCTTTCGGGTACAACTCGAAGACCGCGACCTCGAATATGCACTTGTTAGGGTCGTAGCCGGGATCGGGTCGCGCGCAGTAGCACAGGGCACTGGTCAGGCCCTGCCCGATCTGGAAGTTCGGGAACAGTTGCCACGCCGTCCCGCTCTGCCCGAGGATGTCGGCCGGAATCGTCGGCCAGATCACCCCGCGGGCTTCGTCGTCCTTGCGGGCGGATGCCAACCAGTGCGCCAGCACCTCGTCGGCCGGGGTGCCCTCCGGAAGCTCGTCGACGAGCCGCTTGGCGGCGTTGACCAGAGTCTGCGTCGTCGTGGCGTTGGTCTCCTCCATGGTGTAGACCTGCATCTCCGCGGTCGAGATACGCGGATCCCCCGTGCCGAGCCGGATCTTCGACTTGGTCTCGTCCATGCCCTTCGGGGCGTCGTACCCGATGTTGCTGTGCCTGCCCTGCGCCTTGGCCCAGCCCTTGAACTCGCCGAACTTGTTGAACTCCGGATGGGTGGTGAACACGTGGTAGGTCTCGTTGAAGGCCTCCATCGCGACCTTCCAGTTGCACTCGAACGTCAGCCATCTGCGCCACTTGTAACGCATGTTCTCCAACCCGAACGGGTCGAGGATCTTCGCGGCGGGGTGCAGATAATCGGCGAGCGGCTCGCAGTCGGGGTCCATGTTGACGAAAAGCCAACCGCCCCAAGTGTCCACCTGCACGGGGGCGAGATGGGTGTTCTCCGGCGTCAGCGCGCCCTTCCAGTCGTCCTGCTCACGAATGTGGGTGCACGTACCGTCCAGACCGTATGTCCAGCCGTGAAATCCGCAGACGAACGACTTGCGCGCGCGGCCGCGCGCGTTCTTCGCCCCCTCGGGCGTGTCGATCAACCGCCTGCCGCGGTGCATGCACACGTTGTGGTGGGCGGCGAACTCGTCGGCACCGGTGCGCACCACGATGATCGAGTCGTCGAGGATCTCGTAGGTGAGATAGTCGCCCACCTCAGGTATCTCTTCGACGCGGCCGACCTGCTGCCACACCTTGCGCCACAGCTTGTCTCGCTCGGCGCGGGCGTAGTCGGCGGATACGTAGGCGTCGACGCCGATCGTCGTCGGCTCTGACAGGTCCTCGGCGATCTGTCCCGTCGAGTCGTCCGGTTCAGCGTCGATGTCGATCGCGGCATCGAGGTGGGATTCGCTGTGAGTCATCACATCTCCTTGATGGCCGCCCTGAAGGACTCGTCCTTGAGGAACAGCGAGGTGTTGTCGGCGCCGAGATGGGTCCACCGCAAGTTGAGCCCACCGTCGACGAGCAGCGTCTGGCCGGTGATGTAGCTCGACAGACCGGACAGCAGGAACAGGATCGCGCCCGCCTGCTCCTCCGGCCTCCCCCGCCTGCCCATCGCGATCGCCTGCCGGTCGCGGTCGGGATCGTCGTCGGTGTAGGTGCGCGAGGCGGCGGTCTCGGTGACGCCGGGCGCCACCGCGTTGACCCGGATGTCGTGCTGTGCCAGTTCGGCCGCCATCGTGCGGGTCATCGCCACCACCGCGGCCTTCGCGGTGCCGTAAGCGATGTGGAACGGGGCGGTGTTCATGCCGCTGATCGAGGAGATCGACACGATGGATCCGGGCTTGCGGTCGCTGCGGATCTCGGCCGCGACGGCTTGGCTCATGAAGAACGCGGTCTCGAGGTTCGCGGTGAACAACGCACGCCAGTC
>DATEIG010000031.1:0-3926 GCA_035279185.1 Mycobacterium sp. | reverse complement strand
ACCCGGCGAACTACGCCCGATCGCCGATATCGCTCCGACGGTCGGGGTGCTGATCGTCGGCGGGTTTCAAGAACCGGCGCATCTCATCTCCAACACACTGCTGGGCTTGTTCGGTCGCCCGGATCAACTCGAGCGTGTCGCGTCGGATCCTGCGACGTGGGCCCGCGCAGCCGTGGAGGAAGGGCTGCGTTGGCTTCCCCCGTTCGGATTCACCGAGAAGCTGACGACCGAAGACGTCGACCTCGGAGGCGTTCGCATTCCCGCGCACACGGAGATCGCCTTGGTCATCGGCTCCGCCAACCGGGATCCCGAACGCTTCGCCGACCCGGAGATCTTCGACATCGACCGCACCGACCAAGGCAATCTGTCGTTCGGCTTCGGCTCGCACTTCTGCATCGGCCACATCGTCACCCGCGCCATCGGCGAGGTGGTGGTCGAGGAGATGTTCCGGAAACTGCCCAATCTGCGGCTCGACCCGAACCGGGCCCCCGTCGTGCACGGTTGGCTTACCCGGGCGGCGAAGTCGCTGCCGGTTGTCTGGGACGCCTGAAAGGGCGTCCGGAACTCAATCAAGCTGTGAGTTCAGTTGATTGGTGCGGTCACCGAGTTGGCCGCGTCGACGATCACCGCCGTCACCGCATCGGGATGAGAGACGAGTGTGAGATGGGATCCGCCGGTGAACTCGGTGACGGTTGAATGAGCCCGCGCGGCCATCGCGCGTTCCGATGTGGGCGTGATGATCTGGTCGCCGCTGCTGATGAAGTACCACGAGGGAATCGTTTTCCACGCCGCGTAGCGGGACGGCGTGTCGAAGGCGGCCGTCGATGCGGCTCGCTGCGTCGCCCAGAGCCGTGTGGCCACATCTGCCGGCAGGTCATTGGCGAAGTTCTGCAGGAACACGTCGCGTCTCAGGTACAGGTCGACTGCTCCCGGCGGTGCGCCGGGGTAGGTGAGCTTGTCGAAGAGTTCGTCGTCGGATTTGTGCTTGAGCACCGAGTCGGCACCGCTCAGTGAGCCGTTGGTCTCGCCGACGTCTGGCGCGGCAGCATCGACGTACACCAGCGCATTGACATTCGGGATGCCCTCGGCGGCGTTCGTGATCACCGAACCACCGTAGGAATGTCCCACCAGGACGATGGGCCCGTTGATGGTCTTGAGGAAACCCGCGACGGATTCGGAGTCGGTGGTGAGGTTTTGGAGCGGGTTGGCGATCGCCCTGACGTCGTAGCCGCGCTCCTCGAGCGCAACCACCTCGCCGTTCCAGCTCGAGGTGTCGGCCCACGCGCCGTGCACCAGCACGATGGTCGGCTTGACACCGCCCGGCTCGGCGGCTGACGAAGGGGACGACACGAGTCCCCAGATGACAACTGCTGAGCACAACAACAGCGCGACGATCTCGTACCGCCTGATGCTTCGGGTGGCCATGGCGCGTCAGAACTTCGCGACGGCGCCCGCGTCGATCGGCAGTGCGGCGCCGGTGATGTACTGCGACTCGTCGGAAGCGAGGAACAACACGGCATTGCTGACCGCGCGAGCATCGATCGCCGGCTTGGGCAGCATGTGGAAGTGACCGATCACTCCGAGCACGTCCTTCATGGTCGGTTCGGCGAGGTCGGGTCGCAGCGTGCGGTGGAACCACTCGTTGTCGATCATCGGCGTGAGGATGTTGCCGGGGTGAATGGAGTTGACGCGAATCCACTGCGGCGCAAGCTCATTGGCGAACGAGTTCATCAAGCCGACCACCCCGTGCTTGGCTGACGCGTAGCCCGCCATGTAACCGCCGCCGCGAAGCCCGAGCATAGAGCTCACCAGGATGATCGAGCCGCCGCGGCCGTCCGACATGTGCGGCACCGCGACCTTGACCGTGTGCATGACGCCGGTCAGGTTGATGTCGAGCATTGTCTGCCACGCCGTTTCGTCGATGTCGGCGGCCGTGGAGGGGACACCGCTGATGCCGGCGTTGGCGATCACGATGTCGGGCCGTCCCAACTCGTCGATGCCGCGCTGCAGCGCGGCCCGCAGGCCCTTGACGTCTCGGACATCGGCCTTTGCGGTCACGATGCGCCGGTCGAGTTTCTCGACGAACGCAGCCGTCTCGTCGAGGTCGGCCTCCGTGGCGCCGGGATAGCCCACGCTTTCGATGTCGCCGCACACGTCGACGGCGATGATGTCCGCACCTTCTTCGGCCAGCCGAATGGCGTGTTCGCGGCCCTGACCGCGAGCTGCGCCCGTGATGAATGCGACCTTGCCTGCAACCCTGCCAACTGTGTTCGTCATCGTCACCTCGCCCAGAAGGGTACCGTCACGTCGATGAAGCTGATCTCGCCGACCGACTCGATGTTCCTCATCGGCGAATCCCGTGAGCACCCGATGCATGTCGCTGGAATGCAGCTGTTCAAGCCCCCCGAGGGCAGCGGTCCCGACTTCATCCGGGAACTGCATTCGACGATCGTCGAGAACGACGACTTCCAGCCGACGTTCCGGAAACATCCCGGCCGGATGCTCGGTGGTATCGCCAATGTCGCATGGGCCTTCGACGACGAGGTCGACATCGACTACCACCTGCGAAGGTCCGCGCTGCCGCGTCCCGGCCGCATCCGCGAACTGCTCGAGCTGGTGTCCCGGCTGCACGGCACGCTGCTCGACCGGCACCGGCCGCTGTGGGAGGCAAGTCTCGTGGAGGGGCTCGAAGACGGTCGGTTCGCGATCTACACGAAGATCCACCACTCGTTGCTCGACGGCATCTCCGCGCAGCGCCTCACCATCCGGTCGATGACGACTGATCCCGACGACCGCGAGATCCGGGTGCCGTGGACGCTTGGTCCCAAGCGAAGAAGCAAGGAGTCGGAGGGGTCGCGGTCAGCGCTGCAGACGCTCACTGGTGCCGTCGGTTCGGTGGCATCCCTTGCGCCGTCAGCGCTGTCGGTGGCCAGAGCTGCCCTGCTCGAGCAACAGCTGACCCTGCCTTTCCGGGCACCAAAGACGATGTTCAACGTGCCGATCGGGGGAGCGCGACGGGTGGCCGCCCAGTCGTGGCCCCTGTCCCGGATCCGCGCGATCAAAGCCGCCGCGGGGGTCACCGTCAACGACGTGGTGCTGGCGATGTGCGCGGGCGCGCTGCGCGCCTACCTCATCGAGCAGGACGCGCTGCCCGAAACGCCCCTCGTGGCGATGGTTCCGATCAGCCTGCGCGCGCAGGACGAGCAGGACGCAGGCGGCAACATGGTCGGCACGATCCTGTGCAATCTCGCCACCGACACCGTCGACCCGGCCAAGCGGCTCGAGGCGATCAGCACCTCGATGCGCGACAACAAAAAGGTGTTCTCCGAGCTTCCGAAGACCCAGGCGCTCGCGTTGTCGGCGTTTCTGATGTCGGGCATCGCGTTGGGGCTCCTGCCCGGGTTCGTGTCGTCGGCGCCGCCGCCGTTCAACATCGTCATCTCCAACGTGCCCGGTGCACGCGATCCCCTGTACTGGCGCGGCGCCCGACTCGACGGCAACTATCCGCTGTCGATCGCGCTCGACGGGCAGGCGTTGAACATCACGCTGACCAACAACGCCGACAACCTCGACTTCGGCCTCGTCGGTTGCCGTCGCAGCGTGCCGCACCTGCAGCGGCTGCTCATGCATCTCGAGGACTCCCTGGCCGACCTGGAGAAAGCCGTCGGGATCACCAACGGTTAGCTGGCGCTCCGGCTTTTGTCGGTGGTCGAACGTATGTTCGAAGTATGTCGGTGGAGGCGGTGCGGGAGGCGGTGGCGAATCTGCGCGCCGCCCACGACGCGTTCGCTGCCGCCGATCTGGGCGCGTTGACGCGTACCGAGTTGGTGTCGGTGATGGATGATCTCGAAACGTTGGGGTGTCAGTTGCCGACGCAGTGGCACCGCATGCTGGCCCGGCTGCAATCCGAGACCACGGCCAAGGAG
>DATEIG010000030.1:0-7324 GCA_035279185.1 Mycobacterium sp. | reverse complement strand
GGTGATGCTGGTGCTTGCCACGAGCCGCGACGACGACTCCATGCGGCTACGCGCGGGTGAGGCGCTCAGCCGTGTCGTCCTCACCGCTGCCGCGATGGGTCTGGCGAGCTGTCCGCTGACGGAACCGTTGAACGACAACAGGAGTCGGCTCGCGTTGGCGTGTGAGGTGTTCGACGGCGAGTCGCACCCCCAGGCGCTGATCCGCCTCGGCGTCCCGGCGCCTGGCACCGACCTGCCGCCACCGCTGCCCCGGCGCACGGTCAGCGAAACGACGACCTGGCACGTCTGAGTGGCTGGAGTCAGGCGGTGCCGAGGTGCTGCGGCAGGGGCCCCGCCAACCGTGACGGTCGGCAGAGCACCGCCATCACGGCACACAGCAGCGCGGCCACACCGAATGCCGCCTGCACACTGACCGCATCGGCCGTTCCGCCGAGGAGGGCGGCCGCGATGGGGCGCGAACCGAGAAAGCCGACGAGCCACAGCGCCATGATGCGACCGCGCAACGCCTCAGGCGCCCGCTCCTGGACCACGGTCGCGAGCCCCGTCATGGCCCACCCGAAGGCCAGCCCGGTCAGCCCGAATCCCGTAACAGCCACCGCGGGTACCGAGCCGAGCGCCAGCACCCCGCTGCCGACGGCCAGCCCCGTCAATCCGATCGACGACACCCACGGCGAGGCCACCCGGCCTTTCATCAGCGCCAGTGTCCCCATTCCGACGGCCGCGCCGATACCGAACGTGGCCGACAAGGTGCCGACCAGGCGCGTGCCGCCGCCGAGCTGGTCGGCCAGCGAGGGCGTCAGCGTGATCGACGGGTCCGATGCGATGCCGACGGTCGCGACCGCGAGAAGCGCGAGCAGAAGGGGGCGGTCCCGCCAGACGTACCGCACGGCGGTGCGGACCCGGTAGTCGGCGCCTGTCTGCCGCTCGGGCGGTGCGGGGAAGCGCACCGCGATCAGGAAGAACGCGAACACGAGATGCAGGCCCGCGCTGACGGCGAAGCCGGCTTCCGGGCCGAGGTGGGCGGCGAGGTACGCGCCCGAGGCGGGGCCGATGATGCGCCCGACGGTCATCGGCATGCTGTTGAGCGCCATCGCCGTGGAGAGTTCGCCGTCGCGGATCAGGCTCGGCACGATCGACTGCATCGCGGGGCCGCCGACGACGAAACCGAGCCCGACCAGCAGCGAGCCGACGAGAACCGGTACCGCGATGGCCATGCCTGCGATGTCGGAGTCGCCGAACAGCCAGACCGCGGCGAAGCCCGATCCCGCTACGCACAGAACCCTGCCGAGAAGGATCTGGCGGGCCGGGTTGCCCGTGTCGGCCCACTTGCCGCTTGTCGGCGTGAGGACCAGCTGCGGTCCGAACTGGACGACGCCGACCAGCCCCACCATGAGCGCCGATCGCGTCGCGTCGTACATGACGATGGCGGCGACGATGCCGTGCGTCCAGACGGCGACGACCGCGAACATCTTGCCCCAGAACAGGGCGCCGAAAACCGGGTCGAACATCAGGCCGAGCGCGCCGCGCGGCCGCACCGGGGCAGTGACCTCCGCGGTCATCCGACAGCCATGGGCCGGGCGTCGGTGGAAGGAGGCATACCTATATACATAGCACTTCGATGTTTCCGCGGCCGACTCGCAGGCTCCGCGTAGATGCCGTCATCCGGCTGTTTCGGGACGCGCGACCACGGAAACACTGACCGCATGAGCAGGGCTGTTCGGGCGGTCGCGGCCGCGGCCGCCTCGACACTGGGTGCCGTCGCCGCGCGCGATCTCTTCCAACGCAGGCACGCGTTGCTGCGCAACTATCCGGTGCTCGGTCACGCGCGGTATCTCATCGAGGCGATCGGGCCGGAGCTGCGGCAGTACATCGTGGCCGCCAACAACGAAGAGCGACCGTTCACGCGCGATCAACGCCGGTGGGTGTACGCGTCGGCCAAGAAGGAGAACAACTACTTCGGGTTCGGGACCGACAACGATCTGGAGTACACGGCCGGTTATCCGGTGATCAAGCACAAGACGTTCGCCCGCGCCGCGCCGTCGTCGGTGCCCAAGGCGTCACACGAAGTGATGTTGCCGTGCGCCAAGGTGATTGGCGCCGCACGGGGCAGGGCGGGCGCGTTCAGGCCGTCGTCGGTGGTCAACATCTCCGCGATGAGTTTCGGGTCGCTGTCTGGCAACGCGGTCGAAGCCCTCAATCGCGGCGCCGCGCTCGCCGACTGTCTGCACAACACCGGTGAGGGCGGCATCTCCCGTCACCATCGCCATGGCGGCGACCTGATCTTCCAGATCGGCACGGCGTACTTCGGCTGCCGCGACGCCGAGGGTCGCTTCGACCTCGAGCGCCTCAAGGCGGCGGTGTCAGGCGCTCCGGTGCGCGCACTGGAGATCAAGCTGAGCCAGGGCGCCAAGCCGGGCCTCGGCGGTCTGCTGCCTGCGGCCAAGGTGTCCGCCGAGATCGCTGAGGCCCGCGGTGTCCCGGCGGGCCGCGACTGCGTCAGCCCGTCCCGGCACGCCGAGTTCTCCGACGCCGACAGCCTGCTCGACTGGGCGGAGATGCTGGCCGCGGAGACCGGCCTGCCGGTCGGCATCAAGTCGGCGGTCGGCGACGAGGACTTCTGGTACGAGCTGACGGACCTCATGCGGTCGACGGGCCGCGGCGTCGACTTCGTGACGATCGACGGCGGCGAGGGGGGCACGGGCGCCGCGCCGCTGATCTTCACCGACACGGTCTCGCTGCCGTTTCAACTCGGCTTCGCCAGGGTCTACCGCATCTTCGCCGAACAGGGTTTGCACGAGCGAGTGGTGTTCATCGGCGGCGGCAAGCTCGGCCTGCCCGACAACGCCGTGGTCGCCTTCGCGCTCGGGTGCGACATGGTCAACGTCGCGAGAGAAGCAATGCTGGCCATCGGGTGCATCCAGGCGCAGAAGTGCCACACCGACACGTGTCCCACCGGCGTGGCCACCCAGAACGCTTGGCTGTCCCGCGGATTGGTGCCGGAGGTGAAGGCGGAGCGCGTCGCCAACTACATCAAGACCCTGCGGCGTGACCTCGTGAAGGTCGCGGAGACATGCGGTGTCGAGCATCCCGGCCTGATCGACACGGAAGCGGTCGACATCCTCGACGGCCGCACCGGGTCGACACCGCTGCACGAGGTCTACGACTACAAGCCGGGCATGGGCGTGCCGTCCGCCGCTGACCGCGAAGAGATCATCCGGTTCATGACGACCGGTGCCCTGTAGGGCGGTTTCGCCCGGTCAGCGCTTGCCGCGGTAGCGCTCCATCTTGTGCCTGGCGCCGCAGACGTTCATCGCACACCACGTCCCGCTGCGGCTGCGGCTGGTGTCGAAGAAGACCCACCCGCAGCCCGGGTTGACGCACGCCTTCAGGCGCTGCAGCTGATCGGGATCGGCCGACGCGATCGCCGCCATCACGGTGGCGGTGATCCGTTGCAAGCCAGAGGAATTCGGGGGCGGCGCCATCACGGGATTGCCTGAGTCGTCGAACTCCACGGCCAGCAGCACGTCGGCGCTCGCCGAGCGGATGCGCCCGACGACTTCGGGTCCTGCAGGCACGCCGGCGGAGTGGGCCAGCAGCAGGTCGCGAATCGCCTCGCGCACGTCGCGCAGCTCTGCCAGGGCGGCCTCGGTGTCGTCGCGCGGCGCCGGTTCGCCGTCCCGCTCGGCGATCAGCGCGAGGCAGCGCCGCGCCGTCGCGTGGTCGGAGAGTAGGTCATAGCCGCCGAGCAGATTGCGGGTGTTGAGAAGCAACTGGACATGGTGCAGCGGCGCGGGCGCCGGTTTCAGCGACAGCGCTTTGTCGACGAGGTCGTCGACCGCCTGGGTGCTGACTTCGGGCGTTGCCATCGCCTTCAGTATCGACCGCCGCTGTGTTACCGTCAAACACATGATGACGGTAACCACACGACAGCGCTCCGGCGTGGCGCTCGCGGTCGCGGGCTGCGCGGCGGTCGCGGTGGGCTTCGGCTTCGCCCGCTACGGGTTCGGGTTGTTCGCGTCGACGTTTCGGGCCGAGTTCGGCTTGACCACATCGACCATCGGCGCCGTCAGCAGCGGCGCCTCGGTCATGTACCTGGCGGCGCTGGTCAGCTGCGGTGCGCTCACCGCGCGCTACGGGCCCCGGCTGCCGGTCCTCGTGGCCAATCTGTCGGCGGTCGTCGGCCTCGCTTTGATCGCCTGCGCCGCCAACGCCGCCATGTTGACGGCAGGGGTGGTGCTCGCGGCCGCCAGCTCAGGGTTGGTGTGGGGTCCGTTCGCCGACGCCGTGACCACCGGTGTGGCGCCCCGCTGGCGCGACCCGGCGTTGTCGGTCATCAGCAGCGGCACGACGTTCGGTCTGATCGTCGCCGGCGGGCTCGCCCTCTGGGCGGCCGACCGCCCCGGGCAGATCTGGCGGGTGACCTGGGTGGTGCTGACGGTCATCGCCGCGGGGGTCGCGCTCTACGCCTATCGCGTGATGCCTCCCGCGGGCGCAGGACCTTCCCGCCGGGCGAAGAACCGCTTCCGGCCGACAGCCGAGGCGCTTCCCGTGTGCAACATGAGCGCGTTGTACGGCGCGGCAGGAGCCGTCTTCTTCACGTTTGCCGTCGACATGGTTCGCAGTGAGGGACTGAGTCCCCGCTGGAGCGCGCTGCTGTGGCTGCTCGTCGGCATCGGCGGCGTCAGCGGTGTCGCGACCGGCGTCGCGGTGTCGCGACTCGGACTGGCCCATTCGTTTCGCGCCGCCGTGGTGGTGCTGGCCGCCGCGATCGCAGGCGTGGCGGCGTCGCCGTCAAGCGCCATGGTGGCCGGAGTGGCCGCACTAGCGTTCGGGTTCGCCTACATGCCGTTCGCGGCCCTGCTGGCGATCTGGAACCAACGGCTCCACCCGCGCCATCCGACCAGCGGGCTGGTGCTCACGCTTGGCTGCCTCGGCGTCGGCGGGGTCGCCGGGCCTGCCGTGATGGGCATCATCGCCGAGGCGTCGGGGCTGCCTGTCGCCTTCATGCTCACCGCGGCGATCCTGGTCGCCGGCGGGCTGCCGCTGTGCCGCCGCGCAACCGTCTGACGGCGAGGCCGCTTGGATCGCCCGCACGGTGGGTACTTGCGTGCGAACACCGAGTGCGGGAGGGGTGGCGTTGCCGACAGACCTCTGTCCCAAACGAATGCAGTACGGCCCGTGCGGCGGCGTCCGGCCCGACGGGCAGTGCGAGATGCGAGCGGGTCCGTGCACCTTCCCCGATGTCGTGCCCTGGTCGGGCCCGACCTCCCCGGCAGAACCGGTGTCGGTGCCGCTGATCCTCACCGACTTCAGCTGCACGCCGTTCGACGCGGCCGACACGGCCGCGACGGCAGCTGTGCTCGCGGGCTCGGCGGACGCCGTCCTGGTCGGTGAGCACCAGAACAGACCGGACTACCCACCCACGCTGGTGGGCCGGATGCTGCTGGATGCCGGTGTGACGCCGTGGATCACGCTGTCGTGCCGGGACCGCAACCGCATCGTCCTCGAACAGGAACTGCGCGGTCTGCACATGCTGGGGTTGCGGTCGGTGCTGTGCGTCACCGGCGACGGCCGCGGCTACGACGTCCGGCCCGATGTCACGCAGACCTTCGACCTCGACGGCCCGCGTCTGGTGTCGCTGGCCGCGTCGCTGGGGATGGTCGCGGCCGTTCCCGAGACGCCGACCGCGCCGCCCACAGCCGCACGGCCGCGTCGTCTCGTCGAAAAGCAGCGGGCTGGCGCCCGCGTGGCGGTCCTCAACCACGTGCCGGTCCCTGCGCTGGTCGCCGATTTCATGCACAGGGCCCGAGGTGACGGGTTGACGATCCCCGTCATCGCCGCCGTCGCGGTGTTCACCGATCCGGTCTCCGCCGCCGTCCTGCAGGGCCTGCCCGGCCTCGAACTCGATCAGCAGGTCGTCGAGGAGGTGCTCGGAGCGGCAGATCCGGTGGAGGCAGGCGTGGCGGCGGCGGTCGACGAAGCTCTTGCATTGTTGTCCGTCGAGGGCGTCGACGGGGTGAACCTGTCCGGGCTGGCGTCGGCGTCCGGCACCCGCGTGGGCGCGGAGATCAAGGCCGAGGTCGGGCGGCGCATCAAGGCGGTGGTGGCGACGTGACCGAGGCGATGGACGCCGAGTTCGACACCGTCGCGGAGTGGACCGCCCGTGTCGCAACGGAACTCGGGCCCGACTACTACGTGCCTGCCGGATGCCGGGGCAGCGGAAGTCCGGCTGCGCTGGACTGGCTCATCGACGAACTGGGGTTGTCGACGAACGAGACCTTGCTCGACTCCGGCGCCGGAGTGGGGGGACCCGCCGGGTATGCCGCGCAGAAGGTCGATGTCTCGCCTCTGCTCGTCGAGCCGGAGGCGGGTGGCTGCCGCGCGGCCATGACGTTGTTCGGCTTCCCGACGGTGCAGGCCGTTGGTTCGGCGCTGCCGTTCGCCGACGCGGTCTTCGATGCCGCGTGGTCGCTCGGCGTGCTGTGCACGACGCATGACCAACTCGATCTGCTGCGGGAGTTGCGCAGGACGGTGCGGGCGCCGGGGCGCATCGGCTTGCTCGTCTTCGTCGCGCGCACGCCGGTGTCGTCAAAACAGCCGGAGGGCAACAACTTTCCGACACCGGACGGCCTGACCGCGATGGTCGAGGAGGCGGCCCTTGAAATCGTGACGTGGCGCTCCACCGCCGACCTGCCCGCGGCTCCGCAGGAATGGGACGAGCGCGTCGACGCCGTCACCGATGCGCTCGAGGCGCGATACGGCACCACGCAGGCGTGGCGGGTCGCGCAGCGGCAGAGCAAGCAGATCGCCGATCTGCTCTCCGAGGGGTCGGTCACCGGCGAGCTGGTCGTGCTGCGTCACGCCTCATGAGCGACGCAACGTCAGCACCGTGATCTCACTGGGCGCGAACACCCGAAAAGGTGGCCCCCAGAAGCCGGTGCCGCGGCTCGTGTACAGCTGGGTCACCTCGCCGTGCCGACTCAGACCGTGGACCACCGGTTGCTCGAGCCGCACCAGGAAGTTGAACGGCCAGATCTGGCCGCCGTGTGTGTGACCCGAAATCTGCAAGGCCACACCGGCTTTGACCGCCTGCGCCACCTGTTTGGGTTGATGCGCGAGCAGGAGCACGGGTAGAGAGCGGTCGGCGCCTGCGAGTGCGGCGGCCAGATCCGCGCCGTGGCCGGGCACACCCGACCCTCGTGCGGTGGCGTCGTCCACGCCTGCGATGACGAGCCGGTCGCCGCCACGTTCGACGACGATGTGCCGGTTGTGCAACGCGGTCCACCCGATGTCCGCCATGTAGTCGAGCCAACCCTGCGCCTCG
>DATEIG010000029.1:0-7255 GCA_035279185.1 Mycobacterium sp. | reverse complement strand
TCGCTTCGGCCGTCGGGCCACGTCACGGTGAATGCCTTGTCGTAGTCGTTCCCGCACGTCGCGCAGATCGTCATCGCGTTCACTCCCTATGGATCGGTTCTGCCGACGCATTCCCGGCCGATGGGGGCGACAAACTCCCGGGCGGGTCAGACTCCGTCGGGACCGTTCTCCAGCAACCTCGAAAACCCGTCCTCGTCGAGGATCGGCACGCCCAGTTCGACGGCCTTGTCGTATTTCGAACCTGGCGAATCGCCTGCCACCACGTATGCGGTCTTCTTCGACACCGAGCTCGCCGCTTTGCCGCCCCGCGCCACGATGGCCTCCTTCGCGTCGTCGCGGGAGAACCCTGTCAAAGATCCGGTCACCACGATCGACAGGCCCTCGAGCGTGCGTTCGACACTCTCGTCGCGCTCGTCGGCCATCCGCACGCCCGCGGCGCGCCACTTGTCGATGATCGCGCGATGCCAGTCGACGGTGAACCACTCGGTGACCGCCGCCGCGATGGTCGGCCCGACGCCCTCGACGACCGACAGCTCCTCCTCGGAAGCCGACATGACCGCATCGAGGCTGCCGTATTCGGTGGCCAGCGCGCGGGCGGCCGTGGGGCCGACGTGGCGGATCGACAGGGCGACCAGCACACGCCAGAGCGGTTGCGCCTTCGCTTCGTGCAGGTTCACCAGCAGCCGCTTGCCGTTCGCCGAAAGGTCACCGCCCTTGGTCCTGAACAGGTCCGTGCGCAGAAGGTCGTCGCTGCCGAGGGTGAACAGGTCGCCCTCGTCGGTGATCACCCCGGCCTGCAGAAGCGCGACCGCGGCCTCGTAGCCGAGGCCCTCGATGTCGAACGCGCCGCGTCCGGCGACGTGGAAGACGCGCTCCCGAAGCTGCGCGGGACACGACCTGGTGTTCGGGCAGCGGATGTCGGCATCCCCCTCCTTCGCAGGGGCCAGCGGGGTCCCGCATTCGGGACACGTTGTGGGCATGACGAATTCGCGCTCGGTGCCGTCGCGAAGGTCGACGACCGGCCCGAGCACCTCCGGGATCACATCGCCCGCCTTGCGGATGACGACGGTGTCGCCGATCAGCACACCCTTGCGCTTGACCTCCGACGCGTTGTGCAGCGTGGCCTGGCTGACGGTCGATCCGGCGACCTTGACGGGTTCCATCCAGGCGAACGGGGTGACCCGACCGGTCCGCCCGACGTTGACCTTGATGTCGAGCAGTTTGGTCGTCGCCTCTTCGGGCGGGTACTTGTAGGCGATCGCCCATCGCGGCGCCCGCGACGTCGACCCGAGCCGCCGTTGCAGTGCCACCTCATCGACTTTGACCACCAGACCGTCGATTTCGTGTTCGACGTCGTGGCGATGCTCACCCCAGTAGGCGATGCGCTCGGTGACCGCGTCGATGCCCCGCACCCGCGTGGTGTGGTCGGAAACCGGGAGCCCCCATGACTTCAGCGCACGGTATGCGTCGTGCAGCGTCTTCGGGCTGAAGCCCTCCGACTTGCCCAGACCGTGGCAGATCATGCGCAGTCGGCGCCGCGCGGTGACGGCCGGATTCTTCTGTCGCAGCGACCCGGCGGCGCTGTTGCGCGGGTTGGCGAAGGGCGGCTTGCCCTCGGCGACGAGGCCCGCGTTGAGTTCCTCGAAATCGGCGACCCTGAAGAACACCTCGCCGCGCACTTCGAGAACCTTCGGCACGGGGAATTCCTTTGACCCGGTGAGCTTCTCGGGGATGTCGTCGATAGTGCGGGCGTTGAGCGTGACATCCTCGCCGGTGCGCCCGTCGCCTCTGGTGGCCGCGCGTTGCAGCTTGCCGTCGCGGTACACCAACGCCAGGGCGACACCGTCGATCTTCAGCTCACAGAGGTAGTGCGCGTCGTCTCCGATCTCGCCCTTGATGCGGCCGGCCCACGCCGCCAGCTCGTCGGGGGTGAACACGTTGTCCAGGCTCAGCATCCGCTCGAGGTGCTCGGCGGACGTGAAATCCGTCGCGAAACCGGCGCCACCGACGAGCTGGGTCGGCGAATCGGGCGTGCGCAGCTCGGGATGGTCGTCCTCGAGTGCCTGCAGCTCGCGCAGGAGTGTGTCGAAATCGGCGTCGGAGATGGTCGGCGCGTCACGGACGTAATACCGGAACTGGTGCTCGCGCACCTCGTCGGCCAGTTCCTGCCAGCGGCGACGCAGACCGGCGTCGGGGGCGTCCTCGGACTGCTCGGCGAGCGCCTGCCGCGCTTCGGTTGCCTTCGGGCTCACTCACGCAGGCTATCCGAGTACTCGGACACCCCCAGGACATGCACGTTTGACGTTAAGCAGGTAAATACCTGCATAATAGTGAGGTGGCGGACGACCCGATGGATCCGGTGTTCAAGGCACTGGCCGACCCCGGCCGTCGACTGCTGCTCGACCGCCTGCGGCAGGACAACGGACAAACGCTCGGCCAGCTGTGCGAGTACCTGGAGATGGCGCGGCAATCGGTCAGCCAGCATCTGTCGGTGCTGGAGGCAGCCAACCTCATCAGCACGGTGCGACACGGACGGAGCAAGCTGCACTACCTCAATCCCGTTCCGCTGCAGGAGGTTCAACACCGCTGGATACAGCAGTTCGAACAATCGCGACTTCGCGCGCTGCGTGCCGTTAAACAACACGCCGAGGAGGCGGACATGACCGCTACCGACGACAAGCCGTCGTTCGTGTACGTGACCTACATCCACAGCACACCCGAGAAGGTGTGGGAGGCGCTCACCGACGCAGACCTCACCGCCGAGTACTGGGGACACAGCAATGTCTCCGACTGGCAACCCGGCTCGCGCTGGCAGCACCTTCGCACGGACGGCTCGGGAATTGCCGACGTCGAGGGCGAGGTGATCGAGGCGACGCCACCGCGCCGACTGGTCATGACCTTCGGCGGCGCGGACATCGACGGCCGGCCGTCGGTCGTGCGCTTCGACATCGAACCGCACTTAGACATCGTGCGGCTCACCGTCACGCACACCGACATTCCGGACGCGGCAAACCGGGAGGCGGCCGCGGCGGGTTGGGCCGCCGTCATGTCGAACATGAAGTCGCTCTTGGAAACCGGCCGCGTCCTACCGCAGGCGCCGTGGGAGATGCACGCCGATCTGCGGGCCCGACAGAACGGGTAACTTGGCGACATGTCGCACCCGATCATGTTCCGCGACGACGATCCCGTTCTCGCGCGCGTGCGGACGATCGCGCTCAGCTTTCCCGAGGCCTTCGAAAAGGTTTCGCACGGCAGGCCCGCTTTCTTCGCCGCCAAGATGTTCGCGATGTACGGCGGCAGCGCCAAGCCCGCGGTCAAAGGCGACGACTACCTCCAATATCCACAGTCGATCATGGTGAAGGTCGACGAGAGCGACCGCAGAGCCCTGAACCAGGACACCCGGTTCTTCTATCCCGCCTACCTGGGCCCGGCAGGCTGGCTCGGACTCGATTTCAGCGCGACCACCACGGTCGACTGGAATGAGGTGCGCGAACTGGTCGACGCGTCGTACCGGTTGGTCGCGCCCAAGAAGCTGATCAAAGAGCTCGACGGCGGCTGACCCGGCGTGCGGCCATCATGGTTCGATCAAGGACATGAGCTTCGCCAGCCCGTACCCCGACGTCGATATCCCGTCCGCGAGCGTCTACGAGTTTCTGTTCGGCAACCTCAGCGATGCCGACGCCGACCGCGTCGCGCTCATAGATACCGCAACCGGTAGCGAAACCAGCTACCGCGACCTGGTCGGCAAAATAGATTCATTCGCCGGTGCGCTGGCCGCCCGAGGCATCGCCGTCGGCGACGTCGTCGGCCTGTTCGCGCCCAACAGCGCCGCATTCGCGGTCGCCTTCCACGGCATCCTGCGCGCAGGCGCGACGGCAACCACGATCAACGTGCTGTTCACCGCCAAGGACATCATCAAGCAGCTGACCGACGCCAAAGCCACGATGCTCGTCACCGTCAGCGCGCTGCTCCCCCAGGCCAAGGAGGCGGCCGCGGCCGTCGGGATCTCCGACGACCGGGTGGTGGTCCTCGACGGCGCACACGGCCACCCCAGCGCTGAGGATCTGCTCGCCGCGGGCTCGGCCCCGCCGGAGCTCAGCTTCGACCCCGCCACCCACCTCGCCGTGCTGCCCTACAGCTCAGGGACGACCGGCAACCCCAAGGGCGTGATGCTGACCCATCGCAATCTGGTGGCCAACATCGCGCAGATCCGCGCGGCCCAGGATGTCGAGGCCGACGATGCCGTGATTGCCTTCCTGCCGTTCTTCCACATCTACGGGATGACGGTGCTGCTGAACGCCATACTGCGGGCGCGCGCACGGTTGGTGACGATGGCCGCCTTCGACCTCGAACGGTTTCTCGCGAACATCGCCGACCACAAGGTGACCGTCGCGTTCATCGCGCCGCCGGTCGCGGTGGCCCTGGCCAAACATCCACTGGTCGACAAGTACAACCTGTCCACACTCAAAGCGGTGCTCTCGGGCGCTGCGCCTCTCGACGAAGATCTGGGGCATGCCGTCGCCGACCGGATCGGATGCCCGGTGGTGCAGGGGTACGGCATGACGGAGCTCAGCCCCGTCAGCCACTGCACGCCGTTCGACGGCGGCAAGCAGTTGACCGGGTCCGTCGCACCCATCGGCGCCGCGGGCTGGACGGCCGCCAATTCCGAGTCCAGGCTGGTCGATCCCGACACCGGCAACGAGATCGACGTGCCGGCAAAGGGACTCAGTGAGACGGGCGAACTGTGGTTCAAGGGGCCGAACGTGATGGCCGGTTACCTCGGCAACGAAGCGGCCACCAGGGAGACCATCGACGACGACGGCTGGCTTCGCACCGGCGACCTCGCGAAGGTCGATTCCACCGGATGCGTTTACATCGTCGACCGGCTCAAGGAGCTCATCAAGTACAAGGGTTATCAAGTGCCGCCGGCCGAATTGGAGGCGGTGTTGCTCACCCATCCCGCGATCGCCGACGCCGCGGTGATCGGCGTGCGCGACACCGAATCGGGCGAAGAGGTGCCAAAAGCGTTCGTGGTCAAGCAATCCGGTGCGGAGCTGACCGAGGCCGAGGTCATGGAATTCGTCGCGGGCGAGGTTGCGCCCTACAAGAAGGTGCGGCAGGTGGCGTTCATCGACGCCATACCGAAGTCGTCGGCGGGCAAGATCCTGCGCAAGGATCTACGTCAATGATTTGGTACGCAGTGACTCGCGCAGCGACTGCGCGGCGCGCGCCTGCCGGTAGCCCAGGACCGCGCCGATCGCGGGAATCAGGAACAGGCCCGCGACTCCGGCCAGCGGATCGGTGACCGTGTCGGTGGTTCCGTAGCCGATCTGCCCCACGACCAACTCTGCGGGCCCGATCCGTTCGAGCGACGGCAGCGGCGGCGGAAGCGGTGGAATGTTGATGTCGATCCCCGTCGGCACCGCGGGTGCGTCGGGCAGCCCCTCCGGCGCGACGCGCGCGTCGTAGGTCAGCACCGCCTCGCCGGCCGACGGAGGCTGGGCGACGTGAGTGCCCGGCGTGCGTCCGTTGCCGATCGTCACGCGCGGTGAGCGGAACGCCGACACCGGCTGTCCCGAATAGTCCGACCCTCCGCCACCGGGAACGGCCGCGGCGATGTTGTCGCCGACCGGAGCCTCGGGCACCGCCGCCGACCGCATGGCCATCTGACCTTCGGGGGCGGCGCTCTGAACCATGTAGAGCTCCTCGGCACCACCGCCGACATCCATCGTCGGGTTGCGGTCGGACTTGTTGTCGGCGCCCGCGCCCGTGAAGCTGTTGATGCCGTTGATGACGTCCTTCACGACGTTCGACACACCGCCGCGCTTCGCGGAGCCGTTGTTGCGGTAGTCGTCGTTGGAGGAGCCGTACTTGTCGGCGAGGGCGGGCGCGGGGGTCGGCCCGACGATCAACAGCGAGGCGGCGACCAGGCCAGCCCCCGCCGCGATACGAACTGTCGAGTGCGCCACGATCCCTTCCCTGACCAGCCGGGCAATCAAACCCAGGGTCCTGCCAGCATTCTTGCACAAAGCTTTGCCGGGCAAACGTTAATTCATGATCGCGGCCGGGTCGTCGGCGATGGCGTCGGATGCCTTCTGGACGAGTTCGATCGCCGTGCGGGCCCACCGGGGTGTCGCGCCGGAGAGCCCACAGGACGGGGTGACACCGATCCGGTCCGGCAGCGTGTCGCGAGGGAAGCCCAGCCGGTCGGTGACGTCGACGACCGACCGGGCGACCTCCTCGGCCGACGGCCGGCCCGCGGGTGCGGCGACGGGCACGACGCCGAGCAGAACCGTTCGGCCGGATTCGACGAATTCCCCGACACCGTCGAGGGAGTCCGCCGTCAGCGTCGACAGATCGACCGAGAGCGCGCTGACGGCACTGCGCTGCAGCAACGACCACGGCAGGCCCGTCGCGCAGCAGTGCAGCGCCACTTCGCCGCCGACCACCGCGACGCACTCCTCGAACAGCGTGAGCGCCACCGACTCGTCGACCGGATGCACCGGCGACAGGCTGGTCACTCCGGTGAGCCGGCCTTCCAGCGCGGCAGGCAGCGACGGCTCGTCGAACTGGACCACGACGGGGCAGTCGAGCCGCCGGGCAACCTCCGCGCGGTGCGCGGCGACCCCTTCCGCGAGCGATCGCGAGAGGTCGCGTACGGCACCGGGATCGGTGATCGCCCGGTGGCCGTTGGACAGTTCCAGGTTCGCCGCGAGCGTGATCGGACCGGGCGCCTGCACCTTGACGGTTCTCTCGGCCCCCCGCAGGCCGGCCTTCTCCCACGCCTCTTCGAGAGCGTCGACGTCCTCGGCCAGCAAGCTGGCGGCGCGCCGGGCCACCGCGCTGCGTCCGGTGGCGATCCGGTAGCCCCGGGGCACGGTGTCGATCGTGATGTCGACGAGCATGGCGCCCGCCCGGCCGATGAGGTCGGCGCCGACGCCGCGGGCGGGCAGTTCGGGCAGGAACGGCAATCGGTGCAGCTCCCCCACCACGATTTCGGCGGCCTCCCGCGCCGAGGTTCCTGGCCAGGATCCGATGCCGGTGCCGGCGGCGAAAGCGCTCACTTCACCAACCCTATTCGCCACACCCGCCACAGGCGTTAGTCTGCGACACAGGAAGGAGTCGACGCACATGTCCCCAGCGGCCAGCCGACTCGCGGTGGTGTGCGCCGCGGCGCTGCTCGTCGCGGGCTGCGCCCAGACCATCCAGGGCACCGCGACGCGGGCGGCTCCCGGAATCGACGACGAATCGCAGT
>DATEIG010000028.1:0-3071 GCA_035279185.1 Mycobacterium sp. | reverse complement strand
ACTCGGCGTAGATCTTGTACACGTCCTCGGTGCCCGACGGACGCGCCGCGAACCAGGCGTTCTCCGTCGTCACCTTCAGCCCGCCGAGCGGCGCCCCGTTGCCCGGTGCCGTCGTCAGCTTGGCGGTGATCGGCTCGCCTGCGAGCTCGGTGGCGCTCACCTGCTCGGACGACAGTTTCGCCAGCCGCGCCTTCTGCTCACGGTTGGCGGGCGCATCGATGCGGGCATACGTTGGCGCACCGTACTTTTCGGCCAGCGCGTCGTACCGCTGCGACGGGGTCGTGCCGGTGACGGCGAGGATTTCCGACGCCAGCAGCGCCAGGATGATGCCGTCCTTATCGGTCGTCCATGTCGACCCGTCGCGGCGCAGGAACGACGCGCCTGCGCTCTCCTCCCCGCCGAAGCCGATGGTGCCGCTGATCAACCCGTCGACGAACCACTTGAAACCGACAGGGACCTCCAGCAGCTTGCGGCCCAGTCCCGCGACGACGCGGTCGATGATCGACGAGCTGACCGCGGTCTTGCCGACGGCCGTCGACGCGGGCCACTCCGGCCGGTTCGTGTACAGATACTCGATCGCCACCGCTAGGTAGTGGTTCGGGTTGAGCAGGCCACCGTCGGGCGTGACGACGCCGTGCCGGTCGGAGTCGGCGTCGTTGCCGGTGGCGATCTGGTAGGACTCGCGGTTGGCGATGAGCGACGCCATCGCGTTCGGCGAGCTGCAGTCCATCCGGATCTTGCCGTCGGTGTCGAGCGTCATGAACCGCCACGTCGCGTCGACGAGCGGATTCACCACCGTCAGCTCGAGGTTGTGCCGTTCGGCGATCGCGCCCCAGTAGTCGACGCTCGCTCCGCCCAGCGGGTCGGCGCCGATGCGGATCTTCTCCGCGCTGATGGCGTGGATGTCGACGACGTTCGGCAGGTCGGCGACGTAGGCGTCCATGTAGTCGTGGCGCTGCGCGGTCTGCAGTGCGCGGGCCAACGGCACCCGCTTCACGGCCTTGAGCCCGTCGCGCAGAATCTCGTTGGCGCGCTTCGCAATCACGCTCGTCGCATCGGTGTCGGCCGGTCCGCCGTTGGGCGGGTTGTACTTGAAGCCGCCGTCGCGCGGCGGGTTGTGCGACGGGGTCACGACGATGCCGTCGGCGAGGTCCCCTTCGCGGCCGCGGTTGAACGACAGGATCGCGTGGCTCACGGCGGGCGTCGGGGTGTAGCGGTCGGCCGAGTCGACCATCGCCACCACATCGTTGGCCGCCAGCACCTCCAGCGCCGATGCCCACGCCGGCTCCGACAGCGCATGGGTGTCGCGACCGATGAACAGCGGACCGGTGGTGCCCTGCGCCTTGCGGTACTCCGCGATGGCCTGCGTCGTCGCCACGATGTGCGCCTCGTTGAACGCGGCGTCCAGACTGGATCCGCGATGGCCCGAGGTGCCGAAGACCACCTGCTGGTCGACGTTGTCGGGGTCGGGTTCGACGGTGTAGTAGGCGGTGACCACCGCAGCCACGTCGATGAGGTCTTCTGGTTGTGCCGGTTGTCCGGCGCGTGGATTGGCAGCCATGAACCCGATTGTGCCCCGCTTCAACGCGTGCCGTATGCCGGTCTGGAAGGCCGACGGCGTTACTTTGTCTTGTGTTCAGTTTCGACCGGCGCGAGTTCGCCGCTGTCTTCGCAGGCGGCGCGATCGGGACACTGGCCCGCGCCGGGCTCGAAGCGTTAGCCGCTCCGGACCCCGGCCGTTGGCCGTGGCCCACGTTCGTCGTCAACATCGTGGGCGCATTCCTGCTCGGCTACTTCGTCACCCGCCTGCTCGAGCGTTTGCCGACGTCGAGCTATCGGCGCCCGCTGCTCGGCACCGGCTTCTGCGGAGGCCTGACCACGTTTTCCACCATGCAGGTGGAGACCGTCAAGATGCTCGAGCACCGTCACTACGGCCTGGCCGTCGGGTACACGCTCGCCAGCATCGCGCTGGGGCTGGTGGCGGTCTACGTCGCGACGGATTTGACCCGGCGAGTGCGGGTCCGCCGATGACGGTGGCGATCTGGTTCGGCGTCATGGTGATGGGCGGCTTCGGCGCGCTGGCGCGCTTCTCCTTCGACCGTGCGGTGAACAAGCGGGTGGGTCGGCCGTTTCCTTTCGGCACACTCGTGGTCAACATCAGCGGGGCCTGGCTGCTCGGGTTCCTCGCCGGGTTGGCGCTCAGCCCTCACGTCGCGCTGATCGTGGGTACGGGCTTCGTCGGCTC
This sequence comes from Mycobacterium sp., assembly GCA_035279185.1. Taxonomy (GTDB): domain Bacteria; phylum Actinomycetota; class Actinomycetes; order Mycobacteriales; family Mycobacteriaceae; genus Mycobacterium. The sequence continues at coordinate 826 of DATEIG010000028.1, read as the reverse complement.
GTACACCACCTTCTCGACGTGGATGCTGGAGACACAGCGCCTCAGCGAGGAACGCCAGGTCGTCTCGGCGTTCGCCAACATCGCGGTCAGCGTCGTGCTGGGCCTTATCGCAGCGTGGCTTGGCCAGTCGATGGGAGCCGCGCTGTGACCGACTACCTGAAGCTGACCACGTACTTCGACGAGCGCCTGCGCCACGAGGACCGCTTCCTGTCCGACGCGCTGCTCGATCTCTACGGCGAAACGGCGGTCGCGACCAGCGTCGTGCTTCGCGGCATCGCGAGTTTCGGCCCGCACCACGTGCTGCGGACAGACCAGTCGTTGAGCATGTCGGAGAACTCGCCGGTCGCCGTCGCCGCCGTCGACGAAGCCGCCAAGATGACGGGGCTGGCGGGGCAGGTCTCGGCGATGATGAGCCGCGGCCTCGTGACGCTGGAGCGGGCGCAGCTCGGCGGCACGGCCGCGCCGCCCGATGCGGCCAAGCTCACGGTCTACGTCGGCCGGCAGGATCGCGCCGACGGCAGACCCGCGTACCGCGCGGTGTGCGACGCGCTGCATCGCCTCGGATTCGTCGGCGCTTCAGTGTTTCTCGGCGTCGACGGCACCGCCCGCGGTACGCGTAAACGAGCAGGGTTCTTCAGCCGCAACATCGGTGTTCCGGTCATGATCATCGCGGTCGGCACCGGTGGTCAGGTCGCCGCGGCGCTACCCGAACTCGAAACCCTGCTTCGGGAACCGTTGTTCACGATCGAGCGCGCGCAGATCTGCAAACTCGAAGGCGACGTGCTGGCTGCTCCTCCCTCGCTACCCGCCGTCGACGACCGCGGGC
>DATEIG010000027.1:0-7584 GCA_035279185.1 Mycobacterium sp. | reverse complement strand
GCGAGCTCGCGGCGAGCGTGCAAAAGGCTGGCTTTTCGGGGTTGCTGTTCACGGAGACGGGACGGACCGCGTATCTGAACGCTGCGGTGGCGTCGCAGGCCGCCCCTGGTCTGGAGTTGTCGACAGGCGTGGCGGTGGCGTTCCCGCGCAGCCCGTTCGTGACGGCGGCCGAGGCATGGGAGTTGCAGGAGGCGACTGGCGGAAATTTCCGGCTCGGCCTGGGTACGCAGGTGCGGACGCACGTGGTGCGGCGGTACGGGGTGGAGTTCGAGCGTCCGGGGCCGCGGCTGCGGGACTATGTGCGCGCGGTGAAGGCCTGCTTCCATGCGTTTCGGACGGGCAAGCTGGATCACCACGGCGACTTCTACAGCTTGGACTTCATCACGCCGCAGTGGAGTCCGGGGCCGATCGACGCGCCGGATCCCAAGGTGGACATCGCGGCGGTGAACCCGTGGATGCTGCGGATGGCGGGTGAGGTGGCCGACGGCGTTCATGTGCATCCGTTGGGTGAGCCTGGCTACATCGCACGGCATGTGGTGCCGAATATCGCTGCGGGAGCGGCGAAGTCGGGGCGGTCGGCCGACGATGTCGCGGTGATCGTGCCGGTGATGACCATCGTCGGCGACACCGACGAGGAGCGGGACAACGAACGCGAGCTGGTGCGGGCGAGTATGAGCTTCTACGGCAGCACGCCGAACTACGCGTTCATCTGGGACGAGGCCGGTTTCGAGGGAACGACCGCGCGGATCCGCGAGAAGCAGAAGGCGGGCGACTTCGCGGGCATGGCGGCTCAGATCACCGACGAGCACATCGCGATCTTCGCGACGGAGTCGACGTGGGACGGCCTCGCCGACGCGCTGACGGCGAAGTACGGCGGCACCGCGACGCGCCTCGTGCTGTACAACGCGCTCGGCGAGCAGGACCGTTTCGAACGGTACGGCGCTGTCGCACAACGCCTTTCGGCATCGTAGTACCGCTAGGAGATCAACGTCGCCTTGGCCTCCGGCGTCATGAGGTCCGAGATCGCGTCCCACGGCACCGTCACCGGCCAGTAGTCGCCCATTGCGTGGATCACCGGCACGTACACGCGGAAGCCGTTCGGTGTCGGGACCCAGTTGAGGAACTGGTCCATCGACTGGTCGAACGGCACGACGTCGGGGTTGATCTGGGTGACCTTCTCGGCGAGCCGTTGACCTGCCGCCTGCTGATCGGAGAAGACGTCCGTCAGCAGGATCGGGTCCGCGCTTTCGGCGTTGATCGCGATTGTTGCGACGCCGTTGTTGGGGTGCGCCGCACCTTTGGCGTACCAGTTGAAGATCGCGACACCGGCGACGACGTGCGGCGTGATCGTCGTGACGCGGCTGCGTTCGTCTTCGGCGAGTGCCCCGTCCTCGATCGTGGTGTCGGTGGCCTTGTCCGCGAGGTCATCCAACGCCGTGCGCATGCCGCGGTTGAAGCGGTCGCGTACATCCGCCGACCCGCCCGTCACCTGCGGCAGCTGCACGTTGATCGAATTCGTGCCCCGCGACTCCTGCACCCGCAGCAGGGTCGCCTCGAAGGGGCTGTCGGCCGTCGGCGACGCGCTCGGACCGGCGGACGACTGCGTCGGCCCCGCGTCGGACGCCGTGACAGTCACCGTGGACGGGCCCTCCTGGGTGGTTGACGATGAACAGGCTGCCAATGCCACGACGAACCCGACGGCGGCCGCGGGCAGCCATACGCGCGAAACCGACACGAAGCGTGGTCCTTTCAGAACGGAGTGACCCCGTCGATGCTGACGAACATGCCGCGGCCGGTGGAGTTGTTGGTGAAGTGCGTTCCGTCGAACGAGGGCACGACGGTCCAACCGTTGATGTCGACGGCCCGACCGTAGTCCAGCACGATGTCTCCCCCGTCGGCGATCCCGATGTTTCCTTCGCTGTAGCTGAAGGTGCCGTCGCCATCGACACCGGCGACGTTGAAGTTGCCTGTCCCACTCTGACTCGGCGGCGCACCCGGGAAGCCGTCGGCGCTGACGCGCTCACAACCGACGTGCTCGGAGCTGATGACGCACCGCACCGCTCCGGACACCGTTGCCACGTACTCGTATTCGGCGGCTGACGCCATCGGAGCGGTCACGACCGCAGCGGCCACCGTCATCGCGCCAAGGGCAAAGGCCCGTTTCCACGACATGATCAACCTCCCCGACCGGTCAGCCTCGATTATCGGTGCGCGGTCGATTTGCCGCAGCAAAATGACCATGCGGTCCGCAGCCTTGGGCAACGGCCGGCCCTGACACGTTTCCTCCACACGTCGAGCGCAGCGGCCCGATACTGAGCGCATGTCCCCGACGACGGAGGCTCCCGTGGCCCGCAGTTCCAACGACACGACGACGTCGCCGTGGTCGCCGCGCGAGGGCGAGTTGCTCGCGGTCACGCTCGAGTTGCTGCAGGAACACGGCTATGACCGCCTGAGCCTGGAAGCCGTGGCCACCACCGCGCGAGCCAGCAAGGCCACGCTCTACCGTCGGTGGCCGACCAAGGCCGAACTTGTGCTGGCCGCCTTCGTCGAGGGCACGCGACACGTCGCGGTCGATCCCGACACCGGCACGCTGCGCGGCGATCTGCTGACGCTCGGCGAGTCGATCCGCGACCACGTCAGCACGCACGCATTCACCATCCGCGCGGTGCTCGTCGAGACCTCCCGCAGCGCCGAGCTCGACGCCATGATGCAGGAGCAGTTCGTCGAGCAGCGCGAAGCGCTGATGGCGCAGATCCTGAAGCGCGCCGTCGACCGCGGTGAGATCCGCGGGTCCGCGATCACCGGGGATCTGTGGGACGTGCTGCCCGGCTACCTCATCTACCGCACGGTGCTGACCGGTCGCGCTCCCTCCCGCCGGACCGTGCACGATCTCGTTGACAACGTCCTCATCCCCAGCCTCACCCGTCACAACCGAGGAATAACCGACCCGTGACAAGAGCTTCTTGTACCGGTTGTGCGGAACGGTCCCGTACCGTACTGTCAACCAAGTTGATATTGACCACCTGTTGAAATAGCCTCAATACCGTCCGGCTACGTGTCGCCGCATGTCGAAAGGGTCACGGATGCAGCGGGTTTCGATCGGCGGCCTGCTGATGCGCCGGTGGATGATCTTCGTCGCGATCGTGGTGGTCGTCATCGCGGCCTTCGCTGTGTACCGCCTGAACGGCATCTTCGGCTCGAAGGACGTCGTGTCCACTCCCGACAACTCCGCCAACGACATCGTGCCGTTCAACCCCAAACGCGTGGTCATGGAGGTCTTCGGGCCGCCGGGCACCGTCGCGACCATCACCTACACCGACGTGAACGCCCAACCGCAACGCGTCGACGACGCCGCGCTGCCGTGGACCTATGACACGACGACGACGCAACCCGCCGTGTTCGTCAACGTGCAGGCCCAGGGTGACAGCGACTCCATCGGCTGCCGCATCAAAATCGATGACGCCGTCAAGGACGAAAGAACAGTCAACACGTTGAACGCGTTCACCTACTGCCTGGACAAGTCCGGATGAGCCATCACGTCGCCGAGGCCGCCGAGCGTCCGACGTTCACCGACCGCGTCGCCAGGTGGATCCGCTGGCTCTGTGTGCCGATCGTCCTGTTCTGGGTGGTCGTCGCCGGTCTGACGAATGCGCTTGTGCCGCAACTCGAAGCGGTCGGCGAGGAACACAACGTGGGGCTGGCCTCCCCCGCTGCGCCGTCGCTTCAGGCGTTCAAGCGCATCGGCGAGGTGTTTCACGAGTTCGATTCCGACAGCGCGGCGATGGTGGTCCTCGAGGGCGACCAGCCGCTCGGCGCCGAGGCCCACGCCTACTACGACGAGCTCGTCAAGCGGTTCAACGAGGACACCAAACACGTCCAGCACGTGCAGGACTTCTGGGGCGACCCGCTGACGGCTGCGGGCTCGCAGAGCCCGGACGGCAAGGCCGCCTACGTCCAGATCTTCCTCGCGGGCAACCAGGGTGAGGCACTGTCGCTGGAGTCGGTCGACGCGGTGCGCGACATCATCGCGAAAACCCCTGCGCCACCGGGCATCAAGGCTTACCTCGCAGGCTCGGCGGCACAGGTCGCCGACCAGTTCGAGGTGGGCAACGAGGGCACGGTGCTGGTCACCGCGTTGACCGTCGGCGTGATCGCGGTGATGCTGCTCATCGTCTACCGCTCGTTCATCACGATGATCATCGCGCTCGTCACGGTGCTCATCGAGATGTCGGCGGCACGCGGCATCGTGTCGTTCCTGGCGAACGAGAACCTCATCGGGCTGTCGACGTATTCGACGAACATCCTGACGCTTCTGGTGATCGCGGCAGGCACCGACTACATGATCTTTCTGCTCGGCCGGTATCACGAGCGGCGCAACGAGGAGCTCGACCGCGAGGCCTCGTTCTACGACATGTACCGCGGCACGTCGCACGTCATCCTCGGTTCGGGTTTGACGATCGCCGGCGCAGTGGCCTGCCTGTACTTCACCCGCAACCCGTACTTCCAGAGCCTCGGCGTGCCGGCGGCGCTGGGTGTCCTCGTCTCGCTGGTCGCCTCGTTGACGCTCGCGCCCGCCGTCATCGTGATCGCGAGCCGTTTCGGGCTGCTCGAGCCGAAACGCAAGACGGCCAAACGGGGTTGGCGGCGGATCGGAACGGCGATCGTGCGGTGGCCCGGGCCGATCCTGTTCGCGACGATGGCGCTCGCATTGATCGGCATTCTCGGCCTGTCGGGCTACAAGGTGTCCTACGACATCAGCCAGTACATGCCGGACCGGACGCCGTCCAATGTCGGGTACGCCGCGGCGGAGCGCCACTTCTCGAAGGCGCGGCTGAACCCGGAGCTGTTGATGATCGAGGCCGATCACGACATGCGCAATCCCACCGACATGATCCTGCTGGAGCGGGTGGCCAAAGGTGTCTTCCACACCGACGGCATCGCGCAGGTGCAGTCGATCACGCGGCCGCTGGGCACGCCGCTGGACCACACGTCGATCCCGTTCCAGATCAGCGCGCAGAGTGCGTCGCAGATCAACAATCTGCCGTATCAGCAGGACCGCGCGAACGACCTGCTGAAGCAGGTCGGTGAGATCAACAAGTCGATCGACACGCTGCGGCAGCAGTACGCGTTGCAGCAGGAGTCGGCGGGCATCACCCACGAGCAGAGCGAGGCGTTCAACCAGACGGTCGTCGTCGCGCAGGATCTGCGCGACAAGATCGCCGACTTCGACGACTTCTTTCGCCCGATCCGCAACTACTTCTATTGGGAGCCGCACTGTTTCGACATCCCGCTGTGTCATGCGATGCGTTCGCTGTTCGATTCGCTGGACGGCATCGCCGAGCTGACGGATCAGCTGGCGAGCGTGTCGGGCAGTATCGCCAAACTCGATGAGCTGCAGCCGAAGCTGGTCGCGCTGATCCCGCCGCAGATCGCGGTGCAGGAGACCAACCGCGATCTGACGATGACGAACTACGCGACGACGGCGGGCATCTACGACCAGTCGGCGAAGGCGCTGGAGAACTCGACGCAGTTGGGCGCGGCGTACGACGCGAGCAAGACCGACGACTCGTTCTATCTACCGCCGGAAGCGTTCAGCAACCCGGAGTTCATCCGGGGCATGAAGCTGTTCATGTCGCCGGACGGCAAGGCGGCGCGGATGATCGTCACGCATGAGGGCAATCCCGAGACGCCCGAGGGTATTTCGCACATCGAGGCGATGCGGGCGTCGGCGATGGCAGCCGTCAAGGGCACGCCGCTGGCAGGGTCGAAGATCTACATCGGCGGGACGGCCTCCACCTACGGTGACATTGCGCAGATGGCGCACTACGACCTGATCATCGCAGGCATCGCGTCGATGAGCCTCATCCTGCTGATCATGTTGTTCATCACGCGCAGCATCGTCGCGGCGCTGGTGATCGTCGGGACGGTGGCGATCTCGCTGGGCGCGTCGATCGGCCTGTCGGTGTTGGTGTGGCAGCACCTTCTCGGCATCCCGCTGTACTGGGTGATCATGCCGCTGGCGGTGATCCTGCTGTTGGCGGTCGGGTCGGACTACAACCTGCTGCTGGTGTCGCGGTTCAAAGAGGAGATCCACGCGGGCATCAACACCGGCATCATCCGGTCGATGGCAGGCAGCGGATCGGTGGTCACCGCGGCGGGGCTGGTGTTCGCGTTCACCATGGCGTCGTTCATCTTCAGCGACCTGATCGTGCTGGGTCAGATCGGCACGACGATCGCGCTGGGTCTGCTGTTCGACACGCTGATCGTGCGGTCGTTCATGACACCGTCGATCGCGGCATTGCTCGGACGGTGGTTCTGGTGGCCGGTCCGCGTGCGTCAGCGGCCGGTGCCGCAGAAGTTCGGCGACGAGGACACCCGGCAGCTGTCGCTGTTCTAAGTCGGGAACGGCCTGCTGGCGCCTTCGGCGCGGACCGACCCGCGTCGTCGTTCGGCGGCGGCGAGCGGAGTCGCGATGTCTTCCAGCGACTTGCCTTCGGCATCGACCGCGAGGAACCAGGCGATCAGGCCGCCTGCGATCATCACACCGGCGCCCAGCAGGTAGCCGAGGAACAGCTTGAACGGCTCGGAGCCGTCGCCGATCAGCGCGCCGTAGATCACCGGGCCCAGCGCGCCGAAGCACTGCGCGATCGCGAAGAACACCGCGATCGCCTTGGCGCGGACCTCCAGCGGGAAGATCTCGCTGACGGTGAGGTACGCGGCGCTGGCCCCTGCGGACGCGAAGAAGAAGATGACGCACCACGCGATCGTCTGTGTGATGGCGTTGAGCACCCCCGCGTTGAACAGCACCGCGCTCACCGCGAGCAGCAGGCCGGACAGCAGGTAGGTGCCCGCGATCATCTTCCTGCGGCCGATGGTGTCGAAGAGATGCCCAATGGTCAACGGGCCGGCCAGGTTTCCGACGGCGAACGCGACCAGGTACAGCGGCGTCATTTCGGACGCCACCCCGTAGAACTTGCCGAGCACCAGGGTGTAGGTGAAGAAGATCGCGTTGTAGAGGAATGACTGGGTGATCATCAGCGAGGCACCCAGGATGGAACGGGAAGGGTACTCGCGGAACAACACTCGCGTCAGCGCCACATAGCCGATCTTCTCCGTCGGCTTCAGCTCGATGGCCTTGCTCTCATCGACCGGAGGGAGCTTGACGCCGGTGGCCTCGACCTCCTGCTCGATGTAGGAGATCGACTTCTCGGCGTCGTCGACGCGTCCGTTCATCACCTGCCACCGCGGGCTCTCCGGAAGGTGCCGTCGCACGAAGAGGATGACCAGGCCGAGCACCGGGCCGATGAGGAAGGCGAGCCGCCAGCCGAGGCTCAGGTCGACGACCTTCAGGAAGATGAACGTGCCGAGGGTGCCGAGAATGGCGCCACCCCAGTACGTTCCGTTGACGGCGATGTCGACGCGCCCGCGATAGCGCGCCGGGATGAGCTCGTCGATGGCCGAGTTGATCGCGGCGTATTCGCCGCCGATACCCATGCCTGCGATGAAGCGGGTGATGTAGAGGAAGACGATCCAACCGACGCCGTTGCCGAGGGTCAGGGCGGTGAGACCGCTGCCGAGCAGGTA
>DATEIG010000026.1:0-3573 GCA_035279185.1 Mycobacterium sp. | reverse complement strand
AGCAGGGTCTGCCGGACGGCCGTCCCGATGTCGAGTACGGAAGCAAGAGCATGCGGTGTGCGACCGACGGTGAGTGAGGTGCAAAGCGTCGTCATCACCGGAGCTTCGAGGGGGCTCGGCCTGGCGTCGGCCGCGCTGCTGTATGAACGCGGGTGGCAGGTCGTCGCCGCGATGCGGTCGATGGACGCGGGACTGGAGAAATTGCGCGCGGCGACGGGCGCGACAGAGGACGACCCGCGCTTGATCGGTGTCACGCTCGACCTCACCGACTCCGCATCGGTCGCGGCGGCGGCGAAGTCGATCGCCGAAGCTGTCGGCGCCCCGTATGCGATCGTGCACAACGCGGGCATCTCCGCGGCGGGCATGATCGAGGAAGCGCCGATGAGCCTGTGGGAAACCATGTTCGCCACGAACATCTTCGGCCCCGTGGCACTGACCAAGGCGCTGCTTCCGTCGATGCGCGCGGCAGGCCGGGGCCGCATCGTCCTGATCTCCAGCGCGGGTGGCGTTCGCGGAATGCCAGCGACCGCACCCTATTCCGCCGTCAAGGGCGCGCTGGAGCGATGGGGTGAGTCGATGGCCGGTGAGGTCGCCCCGTTCGGCATCGGGGTCACGATCCTGGTGACGGGGACCTACGACACGGAGATCATCACCGACGCGGGCACCACGGACAGCCGCGTGCTCGACGGCCCCTACGCGCGCCACCACCGGACCATGGACAAGCGCGGGCGGGCGGCGATGAGGCGCGCGGCCAAGTCGCCCGACCGGTTCGCCTCCGGGCTGGCCGAGGCGCTCGACGGAACCAAGCCCTTCGAGCGGCGGTCCGTCGGCTCGGATGCCCGAATGCTGTTGGCAGCCAACAGGGTCCTGCCCGGCGCTGCCATGCACACCCTGATCCGCCTGATGATGGGCATACCCCGGTTCGGTGCACTCGGCGGCACGCCTGACGCCGCCATGGGAGCACCCGACCCGCACATCGAGGAGACCGAGAATGGCTGACAGCCCGACCGTCCGCTTCGAGTCGAAGATGATGATCGACGGCAAGCTCGTCGACGGCTCATCCGGAACATTCAGCAACATCAACCCCGCCACCGAAGAGGTCATCGGCGAGGTCGCCGACGCGTCGAAAGACGACATGCACCGTGCCATCGACGCGGCGCGGCGCGCGTTCGACGAGACGAGCTGGTCCACCGACCACGCATTCCGGCAGAAGTGTCTGCTGCAACTGCAGGAGGCGATCGAGTCCGAGCAGGAGGAGCTGCGCGAGGAGCTCATTCTCGAAGTCGGCGCTCCGAGGGCGATCACCTATGGGCCCCAGCTCGACGCCCCGCTCGCCGACGCGCTGCGATATCCGGCCAAGCTGATCGACGAATACCCCTGGGAGACATCGCTCGGCGATGCATTCATCTCGCTCACCGGCGTCAACACCACCCGCATGGTGTGGCGCGAGCCGGTCGGTGTGGTCGGCGCGATCGTGCCGTGGAACTTCCCGTTCGAGGTGACCATCCAGAAGCTGGGTCAGGCGCTGGCGACCGGCAACACCGTGGTGCTGAAACCCGCGCCGAACACGCCGTTCAACGCCACCAGACTCGGCAGGCTGATCGCCGAGAACACCGACATCCCTGCGGGTGTCGTCAACGTCGTCACCGCATCGGACCACTTCGTCGGGGAAGAGTTGACGCTGTCGCCGAAGGTCGACCTGATCTCGTTCACCGGATCGACGGTCGTCGGCAAGCGAATCATGGAGAAGGGCGCGGCGACGATGAAGCGGCTCTTCCTCGAACTCGGCGGCAAATCGGCCACCATCGTGACCGAGGACGCCGACTTCGCGATGGGTTGCATGATGGGCATCGGGCCGTGCATGCATGCCGGCCAGGGGTGCGCGAACCCGACGCGGATGCTGCTGCCGCGGTCCCGGTACGACGAGGGCGTCGAGATCTTGAGGGGGATCTACGAAAGCCAGATGCCGGGCGACCCTCAAGATTCGGCCACGCTGTGCGGCCCGGTGATCTCGGACAAGCAGCGTCAGCGCGTGCTGGGCTACATCCAGAAGGGCGTCGACGAAGGAGCGACTGCTCTTGTCGGCGGTCCCGACGCGCCGACCGGATTCGACAAGGGGTATTACGTCAGGCCAACGCTTTTCACCGATGTCGACAACTCGATGACGATCGCCCAGGAGGAGATCTTCGGCCCGGTGCTCGCGGTGATCCCGTACGACGACGAAGACGATGCGGTGCGGATCGCGAACGACAGCCCGTACGGTCTGGCGGGCAACATCATGGCCGGGACGCTCGAGCACGCACTCGCACTCGGTAAGCGCTTGCGCGCCGGCTTCATCGGGCTCAACGGCACGGTGGGCTACGGCGCCGACACGCCGTTCGGCGGATACAAGGCCAGCGGAGTCGGGCGCCAGAACGGCGTCTGCGGCTTCGACCAGTACACGGAAGTCAAGTCGATCGCCTTCCCGGCGAGTTGAAGGAGAACCATGTCTGATCTGTACTCGGACCTCGGAGACCTCGAGGACTTCGGGGCATTCGACGACGTTGTCTCGGGCAACGTCCGCGACCCGTATCCCGAACTGGCCACCCAGCGTCGCGAGACGCCCATCCAACGCATCGACATGTCCGCGATGCCAGGAGAAGAAGGCAAGCCGGTCTTCATCGTCTACCGGCACGAGGACATCCAGCAGATGCTGCGTGACAACGAGACGTTCTCGTCGAACGCCGTGATCCAGATCTTCGGAGAAGTGTTGGGCCAAGGCGTGATGCTGGGCATGGACGAACCCGTGCACGGCAGGCTGCGGTCGCTTGTGACGAAGGCATTCACGCAGAAGGCGTTGGCGCGGTGGGAAGACGAGATCGTCGGACGCATCGGCAACGAACTGATCGACGGGTTCGCCGCCGACGGGAAGACCGATCTGGTCAAGACGTTCACCTTCCCGTACCCGACCCGCATCATCGCCGCGCTGCTCGGGCTGCCCGAGGAGGACTTCCCGCAGTTCCAGCGCTGGTCGATCTCGATGCTGAGCTTCACCGTCAACCCCGACCGGGGCAAGGCGGCGTCGCAGGCGCTGGTCGACTACTTCAAGCCGATCCTGGCCGAGCGCAGGGAGCATCCGCGCGAGGACCTGATAAGCAGCCTCGCCGCCGCCGAGATCGACGGGCACAAGCTCGACGACGAGGACATCTACTCGTTCATCCGGCTGCTGCTGCCCGCGGGCGTGGAGACGACGTACCGCTCGCTGGGCAACCTGCTCTTCGGGTTGCTGACCAACGCCGACCAGCTCGACGCGGTGCGGGCCGACCGGTCGCTGATCCCGCAGGCGATCGAGGAAGCGGTGCGCTGGGATGCCCCGCTGCTCAACATCACTCGGGTGACGACCCGCGACACCGAACTCGGCGGCGTCCAGATCCCGCAGGGCTGCTCGGTGATGCCGATGCTCGGTGCCGCCAACCGGCAGGAGGACCGCTATCCCGACCCTGACCGGTTCGACATCTTCCGGCAGGCGAAGGTGCCGATCAGCTGGGGACACGGCGTGCACGTCTGCCTCGGCATGCATCTGGCGCGGCTGGA
>DATEIG010000025.1:0-5677 GCA_035279185.1 Mycobacterium sp. | reverse complement strand
GTGCGGCTCTGTCGCCACCGACAGCATGCCCGTGCGCTGCCACTCGCAGTCCAGACCCAGGGTCTCGATATCCGTCTGCATCCCGTCGAGGTTCTCGATGCCCATCGCCTCGAGCGTGTCGATCTCGCTGGGCCACCGCGCGTTTCCGTTCGCGAGGCCATGGGTCAGGCTGGCGTCGACGAAGCCGCCGTTGCGCCCCGATGCCGCCCATCCGATGCGGTGGGCATCGACGAGAACCACCCGCTGGCCCGGATTGCGCTGTGCGGCATGCAAAGCCGTCCAGAGCCCGGTGTAGCCGGCACCGACCACGAGAAGGTCGGCGCTGAGGGAGCCGGACAGGTTGCCGTAGGACGGCCTCGGCATGTCCAGCCACATCGAACCGAAGGCACTATCCGCGAGCGACCGATCGACGAGACCTGAATCGACGTGGGCATCGAACACCGTCTGCACACCGCGACACTACGGGGTGCGCACGGACTCTAGGCCTCGAATCGGGTGAGGCGCTACTTCGCCGTGGTGACCGGTGCCGCGATATCGGGCTGCACCGACTGCGGCGGCTGCCAGCCCGGCGGACCGAAGATGAAGCCGAGCCGGTCGCGCCATCGGCGGGCGCCGCGCACATCGCGCGCGATCGCCACGTATTCGTGGGTCTGCAGTTTCCAGATGTTGTAGGTGTCCACCTGTTTGGTGAGCCCGTAGTGCGGTCGGAACTCCTCGGGCTGGAAGCTGCGGAAGAGCCGGTCCCAGATGATCAGGATGCCGCCGTAGTTCCTGTCGAGGTAGAGCTCGTCCATGCCGTGGTGGACGCGGTGGTGCGACGGCGTGTTGAACACGAATTCGATTGGCCGCCAGAGCCTGTCGATGCGCTCGGTGTGGATCCAGTACTGGTAGATGAGGTTGATCGAGAAGCTGGCGAACACCATCCACGGTGGCACGCCGAACAGCGGAAGCAGCGCGCGCAGGAATACGTCGCCGCTGATGTTCCACTTCTGCCGCAGGGCGGTGGCGAGATTGAAGTACTGGCTCGAGTGGTGCGCCTGATGGGTGGCCCAGAAGATCCGGACGCGATGGGCCATCCGGTGATACCAGTAGTACAGAAAATCGACGCCCACGATCGCGATCACCCACGTGTACCAGGCGCTGGCGGGCAGCTGCCACGGTGCGACATAGACGAAGAGGGCCGCGTACGCCAACAGCGCGATCCCGTTCATCACCGCGCTGGTGGCGACCGACACCAGCCCCATCTGGATGCTGGCCCAGGCGTCGGGCCGCGAGTACGCGCCCGAGGGTGCGCGCTCGGTCTCGGTGTGCGCGAGCTTGCGCGCGGCCGCCCACTCGATGATGAGCAGGATCAGAAAGAACGGGACGGCGAAGCTCACCGGGTCGTGCATCAGCGGCGGCAGCACGTGCTCCCATGCCCTGGCCCAGTCCACTTGTGACACCTCCGGGGAGAGTTTAGCGAGGCCCGGTCGCGCTATTTGAAGTTGAGCACCTGCGGCCACGTGGCGCGGATGTCGTTGTCGATGTCGGCGACGACGGAATCCTGCCGGTCGATCAGCAGGCTGGCCCAGTCGGGCTCCTGGTAGTGCGGCCAGTCCGGCTCGCCGGCAAGCCCGGTCGGCTTGCCCCCGACCGCGAAGTTCACCCACCGGGTGCGCATCCGGTCCGACACCGTCCTCCCGGTCCTGCGGCCGCCCAGCTTGAACGTCGGATCCTTGGCGCCGGTGTCGAGGTTGCCCCACACGAACGGCAGCTCGGTGGCGTGGGCGGCCGCGATGCGCAGAAGACGCAGCATCGGCGTCGCGTAGTCGAACCGGTAGACATACACCGGCGCGACCGCGCTGTGACCTTCCGCGAACCACACCGACGGCATCCGGAAGCCCAGATCGCGGGCCACGCCCAGTCCCCTGGCCTTGCCGCGCAGGCGGGCATAGGCGGCCCGCGTGTGATAGTCCGTCGGCAGCGCGAGATCTGGCTGCTCGGCGGCGATCTGGCTGAACATCGCGCTGATCGCCTCCGACGTGATCGGCATCAGCGGCGATTTCATCCACTTGAAGAGCGCGGCCTCGTGCTTGTTGGTCCCGATGATCAGGGGAACCGGGTGGGACCGACCGTCGCGGGCGAGCTTCACGGGATAGTCGGGGACCAGATCACCGTCGACGTTCGGCGCGAACGCCAGCGTGCCGGGATTGCTGCGCGGCGTTTCGTAGAAGACGTCGGTGGAGGCCGTCACGATCGTCTGCACGGGAATCTCCGGCAGCCGGTCGACCTCCGACTCCGAGAGGTGCAGCCGGTCGAGCACCTGACGCGCGACCCGGCGGGCACGCGCGATGTCGTAGACCGATGTCGCGGGTGAGCTCTGCGCGATCGCGCCTGCGAACAGCCCTTCGGCGGCGGGGCTGGTCAGCAATGTCGTGATGATGCCCGCTCCGGCGGACTCGCCGAACAGGGTGACGCGGTCCGGATCTCCCCCGAATGCCGCGATGTTGTCGCGAACCCAGGCAAGTGCGGCGAGCACGTCGCGCAGGCCGAGGTTGGAATCGAAGCGCCGACGGGGGCTGTCGAACTCCGAGAGGTCGAGAAAGCCAAGTGCCCCGAGCCGGTAGTTCATCGTGACGACGATGACCTCGCCGTCGCCGGCGATCCCCCTCCCGTCGTAGAGCGGCTGGCTCGCCGAGCCCAGGATGTAGGCGCCGCCGTGCACCCAGACCATCACCGGTTTGCGGTCGCCCGCGGCGGTGTCCGAGGAGGCCCAGACATTGAGCGTGAGGCAGTCCTCGCCCTGCGGTGCACCCAGTTCGAACGGGATCCGGGGGTCGACGGGCTGCGGGCACACGAAGCCGTATTCGGTGGCATCGGCGACGGCCGTCCACGGCTCGACGGGCTGCGGCGCCCGCCACCTCAGCTCACCGACCGGTGGAGCGGCGTAGCGGACACCTTTCCATGCGGTCACCCGGCCGTCGTCGAGGCCGCGGATCGGCCCGCTGCGGGTCTCTACCAGGGTGTTGTCTCGTGCCATAACGTGTCCAGATTACCGACGGGTAGCAGTTGACACCGTGAGGTCGGCTAGTTTGAAGTCCGTGCGCAAATGGTTGCTGCTCGGTGCCGCGATCGTCGTCGAAGTGGCCGCCACGCTGTCTTTGCGTGCCTCCCAAGATGATTCAGCCTGGCTGATCCTCGTCGTCGTGGGCTACACCGGTGCCTTCGTCTTGCTCACCCTGGTACTGCGGACGGGCCTGTCCATCGGTGTCGCATACGGGATCTGGGGTGCCATGGGCACCGCGGGCACCGCGGTGCTCGCGGCCGCGATCTTCGGGGACCCGTTCACTGCGCCGATCGTGGTCGGCATCGCGTTGATCATCGCCGGGGTGCTGTGCGTGGAGCTGGGATCGCGGCACTCCGACAGGGCCGCGGACTGATGTGGGCGGCGCTGACGGCGGCGATCCTCTTCGAGGTGCTCGCGACGATCGCGCTCCGGGCATCCGAAGGCTTCCGCAAGCGGATCTGGATCATCCCCGTCACGCTCGGCTACATCGCCTCGTTCTGCCTGCTGTGGCTGACGTTGAAGTTGGGCATGCACGTCGGCATCGCCTACGGCGTCTGGACCGCGTGTGGCGTCGCGCTGGTCGCCATCGCGGCACGGGTGCTCTTCCGGGAGCCGCTGACCTGGCTGATGGTCGCAGGCATCGCGCTGATCGTCGCGGGTGTGCTGACTATCGAAATGGCGGGCGCCGCCGGCTGAGTGCCACGGCGAGCACCGTCACCGCCAGCCCGGCAGCGGGTACGACGAGCAGCCCGACGCGAAGACTCGTAGCGTCGGCGATCAGCCCGATCACCGGCGGCGAGGACACGAACCCGATCCGCATCAGCCACGTCACGACGGTGAGCCCGGTGCCCGCGCGCAGACCTGGCAGTTGATCAGCGCCGTGCATCGCGGCCGGGATCAGGGTGGCCACCCCGAAACCGGCCGCCGCGAAGCCGGCGATGGTTCCCGCGATGCTGGGGAATGCCAGTGCGGCGCCCATGCCCGTCGCGGTGATGAGCCCTCCGGCCGTCGCGACCGCGCGCTCGCCGAACCGGTCCACCAGCCGGTCCCCGAGCAGCCTGCCCACGAACTGGGAGGCGACCATGGCGATGAAGCCGGTGGCCGCCAGCGCGCCGGGCGCATGCAGCCCGTCACGCAAATACACTGTGGCCCACGAGCTTGCGGCGTCTTCCACAATTGCGCCCGCGATGGCGATGAAGACCAGCGCGACGAGCGTGGCGTACACCGCGAAGCCGGGCCGTCCCACGGGCGCCGCACCGCCAGAGGGATGGTCGTCGGTATCGGGACCGCGAAGCAGGAACGGGTACGCCGCAAGCACGACCGCGCTGAACAACGCGGCCGATATCGCGAGGTGTGTCGTGCGGGGAACGTCCAATGCGATTGCGGCCGCCCCCATCCCGCCGCCCAGCACCGCGCCCGCCGACCACACCGCGTGGAAGGAGTTGATGAGGGATCGCCCGTACCTACGCTGCAGGCGCAAGGCATGTGCGTTCTGCCCGACGTCGGTGACCGCGTCGGCTGCGCCCGCGATGAACAGTGCCGAGGCGAGCGCGACCGCCGACGGCGCCATCGCCGCCACGACGATGAACACGGCGATGCCGAGGCTGCCCGCGACCGCTACCCGCGATGACCGGAAGCGGCGGATGAGTGAGGCCGCCGCAGGCCCGGCCACCAGCGCACCGCCGGAGAACGCCGCGATGGCGACGCCGTAGTGCGCATTGGACAGGGCCAGATCGGCCTTGATCTCCGGATACCGCGGCAGCAGGTTCGAAAACAGCGCCCCGTTCGTCAGGAAGAGTGCCCCGACCGCGACCCTGGCTCGTCGCATGGGCACCGCGGCGCCGACCTCATCGAGCCCACGCGGTGACATGGTCCTCGACGTTACCGACGAGAACCCCACCGCCGACTCAGCGGAGTGGGAGGCTCTAGGCCATGCGTACCGAGTCGCCCCCAACGGACTTGCTGAGCCTTTTTCCGCCGGGTACCCACACCGACGGCGACGGCACCCTGATCGTCGGCGGATGCAGGCTCGACGACATCGCCGCCGAGTTCGGCACGCCCGCGATCGTCGTCGCCGAGGACGCACTGCGGGACCGCGCTCGCGGGTACCTGGACGCCTTCCGTGGCCGGTGGCCGCGCAGCGACGTCGCATTCGCCTCGAAGTCGTTCCCGTGCACAGCGGTTCAACGGGTGATGGTCTCCGAGGGCCTGCACCTCGACGTGGCGGGCGGAGGCGAGATCCTCACCGCCATCAAGGCCGGGGCCGATCCCGACCGGCTGATCCTCCACGGCAACGCCAAGAACGACGAAGAGCTCGAGATCGCCGTTCGCCACGGTCTGGGCCTCGTGGTCGTCGACAACTTCGACGACATCGACAGGCTGGAACGCATTGTGCCGCAGGGGCGCAGGCAGCGCTGTCTGGTGCGGGTCATCCCGGGTGTCGAGGCGGCCACCCACGCGTCGCAGGCGACGGGTCACGCGGGATCCAAATTCGGCCTGATGCCCGACGCCGCCCGCGAGGCGATCGCCCGGATCGGGCGCAGCACCCGGCTGCAGCTCGACGGCGTGCACACCCACGTCGGATCCCAACTGCTCAACGTCGAACAACTCGCGGCCGCCGTAGAGCCGATA
>DATEIG010000024.1:0-2391 GCA_035279185.1 Mycobacterium sp. | reverse complement strand
CAACCGACAGCACCATCGGCTCGGCCTGCTGCCGGTAGCCGAACTCGTTCACCGGCGGGTCGTACAGGTAGCCGACGACCCGCCGGTACTGCCCACCCAACGGGGCCTCGACCAGTTCCGACACGATCGTCACCCAGTCCGGGCGCAGCCGGACCAGCTGGTCGCCGGCGTTCCAGACGTAGGCGTTGCCGGCCAGGTCGACGTCCTGGATCATCCGGGCCAGCAGTTCGCCGGTCGTGCCGTTGGGCCACGGGCTCTCCAGCACCCGCAGACCGTCGACGTCGTTGGTGCCGTAGAGCCGCTTGTCGGTCAGGTTGCGGAACTTGAACTCGGCCTCACTGAAGAGCATCAGCCGGGCCAGCATCGCCCCGAACACGACCGCGTTCGAGTTGTACGCGGCCTGCGTGTACGGCAGCAGCGACGGCAGGATCGGCTCGTTGCCCGGCGACCCGTACGTGGTCGTGATGACCGCCGCACCGGACGGCTCGACGCCCCGGCCGGTGAACCGCCTAGCCGCGACGTCAAGCAGTCGGGTCACGCCGCATCACGTGCCCGGCGCCGGACCCGCTCCCGCGCCGCCTTCCACTCGGCCCCAGCAGGCCGCTCCGGCACATCCCGCAGCACCGCGTAGGCGCCGAGCATCCCCGACAAGACGATCACGCAGACGCCGACCGCCCACACGCCGACCAACCAGGCACCGCCGACCACACCGGCGACCGACAGGGCGAGCAGGAACGCGGACGTCCGCACGGCGCTCCTCCTCAGATAACCCAGACTCCCGGGTCGCCACCACGGCTCCCATGCACGACATGGCCCCACACCGCGAGCCCCGCCGACTCCAGCTCCGGCTGTGGCTGGTCCCACAGGAACCCGTCACCCGACGCCTTCCGCTGCGCCAAAGCAACCGCATCGGTCAGCTCCGGCTGGTCGAAGTGGTACACCGGCGACGGCTCGCCCTTCGTGACGCCATCGCAGAACACCTGCACCGCAGCGGCCGACTCGCGCACCCACGGGGTGGTGATGTCCATCTTCCGGGCCTTCAATTCGGCGTGCAGCGCCGACGACGGGCCTCGGTCCCGGCAGATCACCGCGGCCGGGTTCCACTGCCGCTGCAGCTCCTCGAGCCGGTCCGGCACCCACGCCCAGCCATGGCGTACTTCAACGACCTGCACAGCGATGCCGCCGTCGACCGCGCCCGCGACGCTGATCGCGGCCCGTTCCGCATCCGGCCACGACGCCGACGCAGCGAACACGACCTTCGTCGGCCGGACCGGGGCGATCGTCCGCTGTGTCCAGGATGCCTTCCTGATCACCAGCCACGTCTTCGCGGCAGTGTCATCCCAGATGCCGAGCCCCTCCCGAAGCCACGACTCGTCGGACTTCAGCTGCCGGCGCAGCCGCAGCATCGACCGCAGCGGCGTCCGGTGCGGGAACGACGGATTCGCCTTCGCCCACTGCTTCTGGTCATCCGGCTTTGCGTCCTGGTCCGCCGAGCACTCGATGTACACCGCGTCATCGGACTCACCGGACAGTGCCTCCCGGCGGTGCTCGGTGAACGCCTCGCCTGGGTCCGTCGGCTTCGGTGGCGTCCCCATGTAGAACAACAGGGCGCCATGCGGGTGCCGGGACTGGTTCGTCGCGGCGATCATGTCGTCCAGGGCACGCTGCCCCAGAATCTGCGCCTCGTCGAACACCTCGACGTCCACCTCGTCGAAGCCCCGGCCGAACCCGGTCTCGCGAGCCCCGAACATGATCACCGAGCCATTGACGAAGCCGATCTCCTGCTCGCCGTTCGTGGCCCGGTCGTACAGCACATACGGGGCTACCCGCTTGCGCTGCGCCAGTCCCCGCAGCTTCTGGAACGTCTGCGTCGCCGTCCGGGTCCGATGCGCCGTCCATACGACCTTCAACCCCGGGAACAGGCAGCACAGCGCGAACACGATCCGCCCGACCAAGAACGTCTTCGCCACCTGCCGGGGGATGCTCAGGATGATCCCGCCGATGGTGGCCGCGTAGATGTCGTCGACCCGCTTGCCGAGGATCACCTTGCCGGCGCCGCGCTGCCACTCGTCGAACTCGTCGCCGAACTCGACGCACTTCGCCTCGACCGCCGGCCACCCGGTGGAGACGATCCCCGACGGGATGACGACGTGCCGGGCTACCTCAGAGAGTCGCCGCGTCGAAGGAGTCGTCGACAGCGGCTGCGCCTGCGGCCTGGTCTTCGTCGCGGGCATCGATCGCCTCGATCTCCTTCGCGATGTCCAGCAGTCGCCTCGTCAGCGCCGCCAGATCACGCGGAGGCGTCTGCGGGCTGTCGCACGCGGCCGCGATCCGGTCCCGCGTCGCCACCAGCAACGCACGGCGGTCGCCGGCCTCGGCCGCAGCCTTGAT
>DATEIG010000023.1:0-5352 GCA_035279185.1 Mycobacterium sp. | reverse complement strand
TTCAGCGCTGGCCTGGTGATCCAGGAGATCATGGAGAGCAAGCCCGGCCGCCAGGACGACTACATCCGCGAACTGGAGCGGTTGTACGTTCCTTGGTCGGAGAGCACCGGCAAGATGTGGCTGGGCTCGTTCATCACCACCTTCCGGTACAACGAGGTGATCCACTATTGGGCGCTCGAAGGGGGCTGGGACTGCTTCGAGAACCATTACCCGTCATGGAAGGACAGCCCACCCGCCGAGATCGTCACCTGGATGAGCGTCGCACCCGCGCTGCGCGACGGCTGGGAGGACTCGATCCTTCAGGCCCTACCACCCTCCCCGCTTCAATGAGTGCGCCTGTGCTGCAGCACTTCTCGTACGATCCTTTCGATCCGGAAGTGATGGCCGATCCTCTGCCGTACTACCGGGTGCTGCGCGACGAACACCCCGTGTACTACGTCGAGAAGTGGGACACCTTCGCGCTGTCCCGGTTCTCCGACATCTGGCAGGTGCTCGAGATCAACGATGGCACCTTCGTCGCGTCGGAGGGCACCCTGCCTGCGGCGGCGGTTCTGGCCAGACACAACGACGGCCCGGTACTCGACCCGCCGTTGCACCCCATGCCATTTCACGCGAACTTCGACAACCCGATCTACGACGGCGTTCGGCGGTGCACCTCGGGCCCGTTCCGCCCGAGGTCGGTGACCGCGCTCGCCGACCGCATCCGTGAGCTGGCCAACCAGCGCCTCGATGAACTCCTGCCGCGCGGCGGCTTTGACCTGACGCAGGACTACGGCGGCATCGTCGCCGCATCGGTGGTGTGCGAGTTGCTGGGTCTGCCGGTGGAACTCGCGCCCGAGGTGCTCGCCACCGTCAACGCCGGAAGCCTCGCTCAGCCGGGCAGCGGGGTGGAGGTCGCGAACGCGCGCCCCGGGTATCTGGAGTATTTGGTTCCGCTCGTGCAGCGCAGCCGCGCTGGCGAAGCGGGCGACCTACCGATCGCAGCCAACCTCGTCGACTACCGCCTGCCGGACGGCTCGCCGCTGACGGACGTCGAGGCGGCGACGCAGATGCTCGGCATCTTCATCGGCGGCACCGAAACCGTGCCGAAGATCGTCGCGCACGGGCTGTGGGAGCTGAGTCGTCGCCCCGACCAGATGACCGCCGTGCGTGCCGACATCGAAGCCACGGTGCCGAAGGCGCGCGAAGAGATGATTCGTTATTGTGCACCGGCTCAGTGGTTCGCGCGAACCGTGCGGAAGCCGTTCACCATTCACGATCAAACGATCCAACCGGGTCAGCGGATCATCACCCTGCTCGCCTCGGCCAACCGCGATGAGCGCGAGTACCCCGAGCCCGATGAGTTCGTGTGGGACCGAAAGATCGAGCGTCTCTTGGCGTTCGGTCGCGGACAACACTTCTGCCTCGGTGTACATCTCGCCAGGCTCGAGATTACGATCATGGTGTCCGAATGGCTGAAACGGGTGCCCGACTACCGCGTCGACGGCGATGCGGCGTCACGGCCGCCCTCGAGCTTCCAGTGGGGCTGGAACACCGTGCCCGTCGAGGTGTGACATGTGGTCGTATCGGTTGGCGGCCCCGTACACCTTCGAGCGGTGTGACATTCCGGAGAAGACGGCGGAGTGTCTGCAGAGCGGCCATGTGCTCGTCCGCTTCATCGCGGCCGGCGTGTGCGGCAGCGATCTTCCCGGCTTCCGCGGCGCCCAAGGCAGGCTGGCCGGGGACGTGGGCGCCAGTGCGGCCGAGATGCACGGCTTTCCCATCCACGAGATCGTCGGCGAGGTCGTCGCCAGCAGACACAGCGCGCATGCCGTCGGCGACCGCGTCGTCGGGTGGGCATCGGGCTTCGACGGGTTGATGGAGTTCGTCGCCGCCGACGGTGACGGGCTCTTGTCGTACGACATCTCGTTGGCGCCACAGCACGCGGTGGCGCTGCAACCCCTGGCATGCGTTCTCTACGCCATCGAACAGCTTCCGGAGTTGACGGGACTCCACGTCGCCGTGCTCGGCCAGGGTTCGATCGGCCTGCTGTTCTCCCATGCGGCGAAGGCGGCGGGAGCCCGCCGGGTCACCGGCGTGGATCCGATCGACCGCGACGGCGTTGCCAAGGAGTTCGGGGTGGACACCGTCGTCCGCGCCACAAGCGACCGGTGGGTCAGGCATCTCGACGCGCACGACAAGCCGGACATCGTGATCGAGGCGGTCGGACATCAGGTGGCGACACTCGGCCACGCGATCGAGGCGGCCGCGTTCGGAGGGACCGTGTTCTACTTCGGCGTCGCCGATGACGACAGCTACCCGATCAGCATGCGGACCATGCTGCGCAACAATCTGACGTTGAAATCCGGTGTGACGCTGGACCGTCGACGCATGCTGTCGGTCGCCGCCGATTACGCGCGTGACCATCCCGAGTTGCTGCAGGCGTACGTCACTCACACGTTCGACGTCGACGACGTTCAGGGCGCATTCGAGCTGGCGTGCAGGCCGGCGCCGGACCGCATCAAGATCGCGCTTCTTCGATGACGCGCAGCCGACTGCAGGATGCCCTTGCCGCGAAGGATCGGATCTTCGGCGGCTGGGTGGTCGGCCCGACCCTCATCGGTCCCGAGGAATATGCCGCGGCCGGCTACGACTATGTCGGATTCGACCTCCAGCACGGCTATCTCGACGACGCCGACGTGGCGCTGCTGCTGCGCAGGCTCGAGCATGTGCCCATCGCCACGGCGGTGCGGCTGCCGTCCGCGGACCCCGCGCCGATCGGCCGAGTGCTCGATGCGGGTGCGGATGCGGTCATCATCGCGATGGTCGAATCGCCTGAGCAGGCCGAGCGGGCGGTAGCCGCGACCCGGTATGCGCCCGCGGGCGTAAGGAGTTTCGGGCCATTGCGCGCCAGCCTCGGCGTCGATCCGGCAGATCACGAAGCGAGGGCGAGTGTGTTCGCGATGATCGAGACGGCTGCCGGTCTGGACGCGCTGGCCGAGATCTGCGCTGTGCCGGAGCTTTCCGGAGTCTACGTCGGGCCTGCCGACCTGTCGATCTCGCTGGGGCATGGCCCGGCAGAGGGACTGAGCAAGCCCACGGTCGTCAACGCCATCTCCCGCATCCAGTCCGCCGCGTCTGAGGCAGGCATCGTTCCTGCCATTCACGCCAACGCTGGTAAGCCCGGAAAGGCCATGGCTGAGTTGGGCTTCCGGATGATCACGCTCGCCTCGGAATCACAGGCCCTGCGCCGCGGCGCCGCCGAACACCTCAAGGAGGCGCAGTGACGGACCGCGTTGCACTGGTGACGGGAGCCGCGCGCGGGCAGGGTGCGGCCATCGTCCGGCGACTGCACGGCGACGGGTATCGGGTCGCCGCGTGCGACGTGCGCGCCGACGAGCTCGCGGCGTCGATCGAGGGCCTCGATCGTGTGATCGCGGTGTCACTCGATGTCACCTCAGAGAAGCAGTGGGACGCCGCTGTGCGCTCGGTCGTCGAACGGTTCGGGTCGCTGAGCGCCTTGATCAACAACGCAGGCGTCTTGCACAGAGCGTCGCTGCAGGACGAGACCCCGGAAGGCTTCGAGGGAAGCTGGCGATTCAATTGCCTCGGACCGTTTCTCGGCATCCGCGCCAGCCTCGGTCACCTTCGCGAGGCTGACGGCGCGGCCATCGTGAACACGTGTAGCACCGTGGCAATTCGGCCGTTTCCGAATCACACCGCATATGGCTCGTCGAAGTGGGCTCTGCGCGGGCTGACCCAGGCGGCCGCTGCGGAACTCGCCCCGTCGGGCATTCGCGTCAACGCGGTCTTTCCGGGGCCGATCGCGACACCGATGCTCGATGAGGCGACGCAGGCGCGCCTTGCGGCCTCGGCGCCGTTCGGGCGGATAGGGGAGCCGGGCGAGGTCGCCGACGCCGTGGCGTTCCTGGCGTCTGAGCAAGCGTCGTTCATCACCGGGTCCGAGCTCGTGATCGACGGCGGCCAGATTCTGAAGATCGGATGACGGTGGTCAACGAGGTGTACGAGCGGCTTGACCCCGTTCTGCGGCATCTCGCGGGAATGCGCACCCAGCTGTCGGAAGACGTGCTGCCGGTGTTCCGTGAGTCGCTGACCCGGCGTCGGCGTGACGAGTTGGCGACGATAGACGTCACCGACGTCGCCGTCGAGGACACGAATGCCGGTGGGGTAGCAGTCCGCATCTACCGAGGCGGTCCGCCGCCCGCACCGATCGTGATCTATTGCCACTCTGGCGCGTTCGTGGTCGGGAACCTCGACATCGATCATCGCCAGTGTGTGGAACTGGCCAGGGGCGGGCGATGCACCGTCGTCTCCGTCGACTACCGACTGGCGCCTGAGCACCCGTTCCCCGCCGCGATCGACGATGTGACGTCGGTTCTCTCATGGGTCGTTGACAGCGGTCGCGGATTAGGGATCGACGTCGACCGGCTGGCGGTCGCGGGCAGTAGCGCGGGTGGCGCCTTGGCTGCGGTTCTCGCGCAGCGACACCCATCGCGAATCATGTTTCAGCTGTTGCATCAGCCCGTGCTCGACGACCGGTCGACGCCGTCGAAAGAGGAGTTCGACTCAACACCCGGATTTGACGGCCCGGCGGTCGCATCGATGTGGCGGCTCTACCTGTCGGGCGCGAGCGACTCAGTCGGTGCGGTGCCCGCCCGCAACCCGGACCTCAGCGGTATGCCGAGTGCGCTCATCACCTGTTCGGAGATGGACCCGCTGCGCGACGAAGCGATCGAGTATGCGTGGCGACTGCTGCGCGCGGGCGTGGCGACGGAGCTGCACGTATTTCCCCGTACCTGCCATGGGTTCGACTCGTTTCTGCCGGAGTGGGAATTGACGCGGCAGATGTATGCCCTTCAGGGGAGTGCGCTGCGGCGGGCTTTCCTGAACCGCCATTCATGATCATTTGCTGCGCGGGTGCTGCTCAATTGTCCGGATAATCAAGATCATTTGCGGGCTTCGCGAACGCGAGCCCGAAATCTTGATCTACCTCGGAGTCTCAGCTAAATCTTACGAAAAAAAGATGTGCTGTTCAGATTCGAATTCATGTGAGAGGCTTTGCTCAGCCGGGGGGTGAATTTACTTTTCGCACGGTCAACCGAGGGGGTTATTCATGGGTAAGCACAACAAGCAGCGGCGTCCTAACCGTGGCGGGCAGATTGTCGTCGCGGCGGCAGCGGCAACCGTCCTTGCGGGGTGGGCGGCTCCGATTGCGTCCGCAGACGAGGCGGGGGCAGACGCTGGTTCGAGCACCACCAAGGATTCGAATCCGGTGAGCAAGGCGGTTGGAGCCGCAGCGGGCGCAGCACGATCCGCCGTCGACGGCGTGCGGAAGGCTGCGACCGGTGCGGC
>DATEIG010000022.1:0-5432 GCA_035279185.1 Mycobacterium sp. | reverse complement strand
GCCCTCGACGGCAAGGTCACCCTCGACGCGAACGCCGACTTTCGTCAGCCCGGCCACGCGGAGTTCGAGGACAAGGACGCGACCGATCCGCTGGAGCTCAAGGCCAAGGAGCACGATCTCAACTACGTCAAGCTCGACGGCGAGGTCGGCATCATCGGTAACGGCGCGGGTCTCGTCATGTCGACGCTCGACGTAACCGCCTACGCGGGCGAGAAGCACGGCGGCGTGAAGCCGGCCAACTTCCTCGACATCGGCGGCGGTGCGTCGGCCGAGGTGATGGCTGCGGGACTCGACGTGATCCTCAACGACGCTCAGGTCAAGAGCGTGTTCGTCAACGTATTCGGCGGCATCACGTCCTGCGACGCCGTCGCCAACGGAATCGTCAACGCGCTGAAGATCCTCGGCGACGAAGCCAACAAGCCGCTCGTGGTCCGCCTCGACGGGAACAACGTCGAAGAGGGCCGCCGCATCCTGGCCGAGGCCAACCACCCGCTGGTGATCCAGGCCGACACCATGGACGCCGGTGCCGACAAAGCCGCCGAGCTGGCGAACAAGTAAGGGGCTCTTCACATGTCGATCTTTCTGAACAAGGACTCCAAGGTCATCGTCCAGGGCATCACCGGCGGCGAGGGCACCAAGCACACCGCGCTGATGCTGAAGGCGGGCACGCAGCTCGTCGGCGGCGTCAACGCCCGCAAGGCGGGAACGACGGTGTCGCACAAGGACTCCGGCGGCAACGACGTCGAGCTGCCGGTGTTCGGCTCGGTCTCGGAGGCGATGAAGGAGACGGGTGCCGACGTGTCCGTCGTCTTCGTCCCGCCGAAGTTCGCCAAGGACGCGATCATCGAGGCCATCGACGCCGAGATCCCGCTGCTGGTCGTCATCACCGAGGGAATCCCGGTGCAGGACAGCGCATATGCATGGGCCTATAACGTCGAGAAGGGTCAGAAGACCCGGATCATCGGCCCGAACTGCCCCGGCATCATCACGCCCGGTGAGGCGCTGGCGGGCATCACGCCGGCCAACATCACCGATTCCGGGCCGGTCGGCCTGGTGTCGAAGTCGGGCACGCTGACCTATCAGATGATGTTCGAACTGCGTGACTTCGGCTTCTCGACGGCCATCGGCATCGGCGGCGACCCGGTCATCGGCACCACGCACATCGACGCCATCGAGGCGTTCGAGAAGGATCCCGAGACGAAGGTCATCGTGATGATCGGCGAGATCGGCGGCGACGCCGAGGAGCGGGCGGCCGACTACATCAAGGCCAACGTCTCCAAGCCGGTCGTCGGCTACGTCGCGGGCTTCACCGCGCCGGAGGGCAAGACGATGGGTCACGCCGGCGCGATCGTGTCGGGTTCGTCGGGCACGGCCGCGGCCAAGAAGGAAGCGCTCGAGGCCGCGGGCGTGAAGGTCGGCAAGACCCCGTCGGAGACCGCGAACCTGGCTCGGGAGATCCTGCAGAGCCTTTAGCGCCTGGCCTCCTGCACCGCGAGCGCCCGTGTCTGTACGCGACACGCCGCGGACTTGCGTACCGGAGGGGCCGCTCGCGATGTGACGCGTGGGCCCACCGCGGGTGTGACGGACACCGCTGAATTAGGAACACGTTCCAGTTTTCAGTTAGCCTGACGAATTAACAGCCGTCAGGAGGTCTGTCATGGTCGATCCGCGAACGCCTGTGCTCGTCGGCGTCGGACAGTTCACCGAGAACATCGACGACCCCGGCTATCGAGGCATGTCCGCGGTGGAACTGGCGACCGAGGCGGTCAGGGCGGCGCTGGCGGACACCGGCGCTGACGCCGGCGCGGTCGCCAAGGCGGTCGACGCGGTCGTCGGGCTGCGGCAGTTCGAGATCTCGGCGGGCATGCCCGTGCTGCTCGGCAAGTCCAACAACTACCCGCGCTCGGTCATGCAGCGCTTCGGTGTGCAGCCCGCGCGGTCGGTCATCGAACCCGTCGGCGGCCAGGGCCCGCAGAAGCTCGTCGCCGAGTTCGGCAGCGAGATCGCAGCGGGCACGGCCGATGTCGTGCTGATCATCGGGTCGGAGAACGGGTCGACGCTGCGGACGTTCGCCAAGCGGGACGACAAGCCCGACCACAGCGAGCACATCGACGGCCAGATGGAAGACCGCGGCCACCGGATCTTCACCTACGTCAGCGAATACACGATCAAGCACGGGCTGACCGGCGCTCCCGTGCAGTACGGCCTCCTGGACAACGCGCGCCGCGGCAGACTCGGCCGCAGCGTCGCCGAATACCGCCGCGACATGGCGGAGCTGTTCGCGCCGCTGTCGAAAGTCGCTGCCAAGAACCCGTTCTCGGCATCGCCGGTCGAGCGGTCCGTGGACGAGGTCATGACGGTCACCGAGGACAACCGGATGATCGCCGACCCGTATCCGCGTCTTCTCGTCGCCCGCGACCAGGTCAATCAGGGCGCTGCCGCGGTGATGATGTCCGTCGAGGCCGCGCAGCGTCTCGGCGTGCCGGAGGAGAAGTGGGTGTACGTCCACGGCCACTCGGATCTGGTCGAGCAGCCGCTGCTGGACCGTGTCGACCTCGGCGCGAGCCCGGCGACCGTGCACGCCGCGCGAGAAGCGTTGCGGGTGGCGGAGATCGGCGTCGACGACATCTCGACCTTCGACCTGTACAGCTGCTTCCCGTTCCCGGTCTTCGCCATGTGCGAGGCGCTCGGCATCGACGGCGACGACCCGCGCGGCTTGACGCTCACAGGCGGATTGCCGTACTTCGGCGGACCGGGCAACAGCTACTCGCTCCACGCGATCGCCGAGACCGTTGCCGAAATGCGCGACAAGCCAGGCCAGTTCGGGCTCGTCGGCGCCAACGGCGGAACGATGAGCAAGTACTCGGTGGGAATCTATTCGACCACGCCGGTCGACTGGCGGTCGGACCGCAGTGCGGCGCTGAACGACGAAGTCGCGGCGCTGCCAACGGTTTCGGTGACGGAGCGGGCTGACGGCCCCGCGACGATCGAGACCTACTCTGTGCGCTACGACTGGCCGGTGCGTACCGGGGTCATCATCGGCAGACTCGACGCCGACGGTTCCCGATTCATGGCACTCACGGAAGACGACGATCTCGTCGGTCTGATGTCCGACGGAGATCCGCTCGGTGCGCCCATCGTTGTGACGTCGGCCGAGCAGGGCAACCGCGCGCGCCTGGGCTAGTCCCACGCAAGCAGTCGTAGTCGAAGATCGACCGTCGCGGGGCCCGCGTCACCGTGACCGGCGTTTGGTCACCCGTCCTTTGGACTCGCTACGAATGCGGTTCGCGCGCCGGTTGTTTCGGACGCCCGCATGCGGGTCGTCGAACGCGCGGGCGATGTGTGACGGCAGCGAATGCATGAGAGTTCCTCTCCTGGAGATCACGCGAAGCTCTTGTGCCTATGACTGTGGCCGCGCGCTGGCTCCTCAGCACGCGTAGTGCACTACGCCATCATTGGTGTACCATCTGGTACATGATTACGGACTGCGCCATCAGCATCGACGCCCCGGCCGACGTCGTGTGGGGAGTCTTCTCCGACGTCGAGCGCTGGCCCGAGTGGACCGCCTCGGTCACCGGCCTTCGGGCGCTCGACGGGCCCGGCCTCGCGGTGGGGAAGCGGTTCGAGATCAAGCAGCCTCGGCTGCCCAAGCTGGTGTGGCAGGTGACCGAGCTCGACGAGGGTAGGTCGTGGACGTGGGAGCAGCGCTCGCCCGGAGGCCGGACGATCGCCGTACACGAGGTGCATCCCGACGGGAATCGCACGCGGGTCACGCAGCGCCTCGAACAGCGGGGCCCGATCGGCGGGTTGGTGGCACGGCTGATGCGCGGCACCACGAAGCGCTATCTCGACCTCGAGGCCAAGGGCCTCAAGGCGCGCAGTGAGCACGTGAGTGGCTCGACCTCCTGATCTCGAGCGGAGACGAGAGCTGCTCGACGCCCTCATCGACGTCTTCGCGAGCGGCGGCATCGGCGACCGGTCGCTTCGCCACATCGCTGAAGCCGTCGGCACCAGCCATCGAATGCTGTTGCACCACTTCGGGTCACGCGACGAACTGCTGCTGACGATCGTCGACGAGGTCGAGCGCAGGCAGATGGCTGCGCTGCCTGACGCCGCCACGGAACCGGCCGACGCGATGGCCAGGATGTGGGCCGACGTCCGCAGGCCCGAACTGCGCCCGTTCGAGCGGCTCTTCTTCGAGTGCTATGCCCGCGGCGCGCAGGGCGAGAAGCCGTTCGCGCGCATGGCGCCCGCCGCCGTCGAGTCCTGGCTCGCGGAGGCTGGTCCTGACGCCGACCCCGCGTTGGTGAGGCTGGGGCTTGCGGTCATCCGGGGACTCCTGCTCGACCTGGTTGCCACCGACGACGACGACGGCGTCGACGCCGCGGCACAGGTGTTCGTCGAGTTGTTGCGCGCTCAGACCAGCGCGGCGAGCTTGCCCGCGAGCCGTTCGACGTAGGCCGCCACCTCGGGCTCGCTCTTGTCGGGCAGGCCGAAGAGCACTTCGGTGACGCCGAGTTCACGCCAGTGCGCGAGCTTGTCGGGGTCGGGCTTGAAATCCAGCGCGACGATCTGCGGGGCACCGTCGCGCCCGGCCGCCGCCCAGGTGTCCTGGAGCAGCTTCACCGGCTCGTCGATGGTGAAGTCGCGCGGCGTGGTGATCCAGCCGTCGGCCGAGCGCGCGATCCACTTGAAGTTCTTCTCCGTGCCCGCCGCGCCGACGAGCACCGGGATGTGCGACTGGATCGGCTTCGGCCACGCCCACGACGGGCCGAATTTCACGAACTCGCCGTCGAATTCGGCTTCCTCCTGCGTCCACAGCGCGCGCATGGCCTCGATGTACTCGCGCAGCATCGTGCGCCGACGGCCGGGCGGCACGTTGTGATCGGCGAGTTCGTCGGTGTTCCAACCGAATCCGACGCCGAGGCTGACCCGGCCGCCCGAGAGGTGGTCGAGCGTCGCGATCGACTTGGCAAGCGTGATGGGGTCGTGCTCGACCGGCAGCGCGACCGCCGTCGACAAGCGCACCCGTGACGTCACCGCGCAGGCGGTGCCGAGCGACACCCACGGATCGAGGGTGCGCATGTAGCGGTCGTCGGGCAGCGACTCGTCGCCGGTCGTCGGGTGCGCGGCCTCGCGCTTGATCGGGATGTGGGTGTGTTCGGGCACGTAAAACGTGGTGAAGCCGTGGTCGTCGGCCAATTTGGCTGCGGCGGCAGGCGTGATCCCACGGTCGCTGGTGAACAGTACGAGCCCATAGTCCATACCTCGAATTAGAACGTGTTCCAGTTTGGTGGTCAAGGGCGGGGGTGCCGACGCCGCGCACGACTCCGTTTGATCTGACGACACGACGCCCGGTCAGGCTGAAGCCTGTGTTTGCTGGATCGCGAGACACGCCGCGCAGGCCCTGAGTACTGTCTCCGAAGGTAATC
>DATEIG010000021.1:0-3755 GCA_035279185.1 Mycobacterium sp. | reverse complement strand
CGGCGCGAAGTTCACCGAGATCGGCGGCCAGTTCCATGACGAGATCATTCGTGGCTGCGGCAATCACACGATGATCGCGGTGGTCGGCAGCCTCGAGACGCTGTGGTCGGGCCACCTCAACATGTGGGCCAAGGAAACCGCCGCTCGCGGCGAATACCCGTCGATGAGTAAGCGCCGCATCGCGCTGTCGATCCACACGAAACTCACCGACGCGATCGAGGCCGGTGACGCCGAGCGGGCCCGCAAGATCGCCGCCCGCCACATCGCCGACACCCAGACCTACTTCAGCGAGGGCCACTCCGAACAGCGGATCGTGGCTCTCTCGCCTCAAGCGCTCGCTCGCCGCCAGCGCTGAAAGGTGTTGTGTGCGTACGGCATTGGTCACAGGCGGCAGCGGCGGTATCGGCAAGGAATGTGGGCGCAAACTCGCTGAACTCGGCTACGACGTCGTCCTGACCGCCCGTCGCGAAGGGCCGCTGCGCGCCGCCGCCGACGAGATGGGCGCCCGCTACGTCGTCGCCGACGCCAGCACTCCCGAGACGTTCGCGCCTGCAGTCGAGGCGGCGGGCGACATCGGGCTGCTGGTACACGCCTCCGGCGTGCTAGGTGGAACATACGCCCGCAAGCAGACTTTCGCGGAGTGGCGGGAAACGATATCGGCCAACCTCGACTCGTGTTTCGTCGTCACCTCGGCGGCGCTGCCCCGAATGACACCGGGTTCGCGCTTCGTGTTCATCTCGTCATCGGCCGCGCACGAGCCGATGATGGCGAGGACGGCGTACTCCGCGTCCAAGGCAGGCATGAACGCGTTCGCGGGTGCGCTGGCCCAGGAAGTCGATCGCGACGGGATCAACGTTCACATCGTGACGCCGGGGCCCGTGGAAACCGAGATGCTGCAGGAAGTTCCGTTCGAGATGTGGGCTATCCGGGCCGCCGATGTCGCCGACGCCGTGGCCTGGCTCGACACCCTCGACCCGTCGGTCGACCTGCCGGAGATCAGGCTGCATGCAATCACCCGCGGCCCGTCGGCGCGCGCGCCGATCGTGCCGATGGGCGCCGAGCGTCGCGCTGCCCGCACTAAGTGATTTCGGCGTGATTTCCGGCGCTGAGCGCAGGTTTTCACGCCGAAATCGCTACGAAGCCTCGCCGGGCAGCGCCTTGACCGTCGCCGGGAGCCCGTAGAGCGCGGTCGCGTTGCCGCGCATGATCCGCTCCCGCTGATCGGCCGGGAAGCGACGTATCGCCCAGTTCGGGGCGTCGTAGCTCCAGTGCGGATAGTCCGTCGAGAACATGATGTTGTCGCCGAGATCCAACATCTCGATGTACTCGCGGTACACGGTCACGTCGACGTCCTCGAGCGGTTGCGTCGTGAACCGCACGTGCTCGCGCACGTAGTCGGACGGCTTCCGTCGCACGTGGGGCAGGTCGGCCTTGCGGTGCTCCCAGATGCGGTCCATCCGTGACATGACTCCCATCGCCCAGGTGAACCCACCCTCGACGAACACCACCTTCAGGTCGGGATGGCGGTCGAACGCGCCGTCGAACACCAGG
The DNA here is from genome assembly GCA_035279185.1 of Mycobacterium sp. GTDB lineage: Bacteria > Actinomycetota > Actinomycetes > Mycobacteriales > Mycobacteriaceae > Mycobacterium. The sequence goes on along the minus strand of DATEIG010000021.1, from coordinate 2,204 downwards.
CTCATCAGGTGCGACACGTAGAGCAGCGGCCACGAGGCGAAGAAGTCGTGCCAGTGCGCGGGGTTGCCCACGGGGAAGATCGGAATCAGCTCGTACGGCGTCTGCCCCATCAGATGCGTCGCCACCGGCAACCCGTGGCGGGCCGCGGCCTCATACATCGGGTCGAAATGCGGGCTGCCGAAGGGGATTCCGCGGGTCTGCGGCGTCATCAACACCTCGGCCATGTAGGGATGGCCGGCCCACCGCTCGATCTCGCGAGCGGCCTGCGTCGGGTCCTGCGCGGTGACGCTGATGGCGCCGCGCCACCGCCCGTGCCAGTTGTTGTCGCCCAGCCAGACGTCGGCAAGCCAGTCGTTGTAGGTCGACTTGAGCACGTGCTCCGCCTGCGGCAGCTGCGCATCACACATCGGCTCCAGCATCGCGATGCTGACTCCAGCGTCGACGAGAAGCTGTTGGGCGGCGAAGTCCGGATCGCTGCCCGCGGCACCGCCGCGGGGTGGTGACGCGTCGACGCGCAGCGAGCTCGTCTTGTACGCGTCGGGCGTGTCATAGAAGTACGACATGGGCGACGCGGCGTTTCCGGTCGGCCAGAGCTTGTCCCTCCACGCCGGCGGGGCGTAGGACTTGAGCACCTCCCCCGATACCGGCAGAGGATGCACATCGGTGTCGACGATGGTCACCGCGATGTCCTGCCCGACGGCGTCCTCGGCCCGCGCGGTGATCGTCATACTGTGCTTCCTTCCAGCTTGGCCGCGATGCCGTACAGATCGCTTCCGTTGCGCCACAACACCTTGTCCCGCTTCACGGCGGACAATCCCGCGACGGCGGCGTCCGGGCCGGTGGTCGACCAGTGCGGGTAGGCGGATCCGTACATCAACAGGTCGGCCTTGTCGGTGAAGTCCATCCAGCGCTCGGCCTGGCCGTGGTCCGTCGGCCCGTCGAGCGCGGACGTGCAGTAGCGCACGTGGTCGGGCAGATACTCGCTCGGATACCGGTCGACCCACGGCGTCTGGTCGCGCATCGACATCCAGAACGTGTCGAGCCGCCACATCAGCGGGGTGAGCATGTCGTAGCCGCCGTCGGCGAAGACGAACCGCAGATCCGGGTGTCGGCCGAAGACGCCCTCGATGATCAGCGTCGCGAGATGGACGAACGAGTTCAGCGGCATGAACGCGGCATATCCGGGATAGGTGAACGCGTGGCCTGCGAACGTCGGCGCGTAGTCGACGCCGTTGCCGCCGTTGATGTGAACCGCGACGGGCAAGCCGCGTGCTGCGGCGGCTTCCCAGATCGGCTCGAACACCGGTTTGCCGTACGGTTCCCGCGACTGCAGGGGAACGCCGACCTGCACCATCTTGGGGTGGTCGGCAAGGCGTTCGATCTCGGCGACCGCGCCCTTGACGTCCTCCGGGTTCACCCGGATCGTGCCGTAGAAGCGATTGGTGGCATCGGGTTCCAGCCAGCGGTCGAGCAGCCAGTCGTTGACCGCCGCGCAGATGCGGCTGTTGAGTAGGTAGTCCGCGATGTTGCCGCGCGTCGGGGGGTTGAGGATCGCGAAGTCGGTTCCGCCCTCCTCGAACAGATGGCGGGTGACGGTGTCGGGATCAGAACCCGGATAGCCGTCGCCGTACAAATCCTGGCGGTAGTCACCGCCCGGCGCCTGATACCACTGCAGTTCGACGTCCGGAATGGCGCGCAGCTTGTGCGCCTGCGAGATGTAGCGCCGAATCTCCGCGTTGTAGCGGAAGTACACCTGAACGTTCGCGTCGATGACAGTCATGCGGTCAGATACACCTGCCCGTCGGCCACGTCCACCTCATAGGTGCGCACCCGTTTGGTCGGGTCGGCGAGGTTGGCACCCGTGGTGATGTCGAACTCCCAGTTGTGCCACGGGCAGCGCGCGATCTGGCCCTGCCGCACGTACTGCACTCCGCCGGGTGCTTCCGGCGCCACCTCGGTGGTGCCCACGACGTAGCCGGCGCACAGCGGGGCGCCCTCGTGGGTGCAGTAGTTGGCGATCGCATACAGCGAGCCGTCGATGTTGTAGACACCCACGCCGAATCTGCCCGCCTCGACCAGCTTCATGGTTCCGGGAGGCAGGTCCTCGATCGCGCACACCGGCCGGCGTTGCATCCACGTCCCCTTCGGCTTCCTTGACCTAGAATACTAAAATAGTAAAGATAGGGCGAACGACCCGCTAGACG
>DATEIG010000020.1:0-2768 GCA_035279185.1 Mycobacterium sp. | reverse complement strand
AATCGCCTTCTCCAGCTCGGGGGCGGTCAGCATGTCCACCACGCCCGCTACCGATACCACGCTGGTGGAATCGATGCGGCGTTCCTCTATTGCGCAGCTGCTCGAAGCCGCACCCTCCATGCTCACCTCCACGTGCCGATTCGCCCCTTCGGCGACAGCACAGCGAGTTTACCGGGAGAAGTGGAATAACCCCCAGCTGGCCAAGAGTTGGGAGAAGGCATGACTGCCTCAGGGTTCGACCCGCACGCGCTGCTCGCCGAAACCCGGCTGGGCGTCCTGGCGACCATCAAGTCCGGCGGCCTGCCGCAGCTGTCGCCGGTCACTCCGTTCTACGACCGCGAGGCCGGCGTCATCTACGTGTCGATGACCGAGGGCCGGGCCAAGACCGCCAACCTGCGCCGCGACCCGCGGGCCGCGCTCGAGGTCACCAGCTCCGACGGCTGGGCATGGGCGACCGCCGAGGGCCCGGTGACGCTGACCGGTCCCGGCACCGACCCGCACGGGCCCGAGGTCGAGGCGCTGGTGGACTACTACCGAAGCGCCGCCGGTGAGCACCCGGACTGGGACGAGTACCGGTCGGTGATGGTGTCCGACCGCAGGGTGCTGATGGCGATGACGGTGGACCGGGTCTACGGCGAGAAGCTGCGCTGACGCGGGATCTCCGCCGCAATGCGGTCCAGCAGCGCGGGGTAGCGGTTGGCCTCCTTGTGACCGCTCGGCTTCCCGCTGCTGATCAGGCCTGCCGCCAACCCGCGTTCCGGATCGGCCCACACCGCGATGTTGGTCAGGCCGGTGTTCCCGAACGCCGCCGGTGAGTTGCGGCCGTACGGCCCGAACCGCTTGTTGCCCAGCATGTAACCGGTCCCCCATCGGCGCGGCGCGAAGCCGTCGGCGATGTCGGGACGCAGCCGCCTGCACTCTTTCGTCGCCTCCCGCAGCGTCTCCGGCCTCATCACCCGAACCCCGTCGAGTTCGCCGCCGCGGACGAGGATCTCGGCGAACCGCGACATCTCGTGCGCCGTCGAGACGAGGTTGGACGACGGTATGACGCCGGTCAGGAACAGCGGTGTGTTGGCGAACGGGATGATCTCGGCCAGCGTGCCCCCGACCGCCATCTTGAACGCCTTGGCGATCGGAGCGGGCAGCGGCTTGCCCGTGACGTGGCTCGGTGCCACCAGCGGCACGTCGGCCTCGGCGACGCCGAAGTTCGTCCAGCGGAAGCCGAGCGGTTCGAGGATCTCGGTGGCGAGGATCTCGCGGATGTTGCGGCCCGTCGCCGCCGAGACGATCTCCCGCACGAGCGGCCCCCACGTCACCCCGTGGTAGATGTGCATCAGGCCGGGGCGGTGAATCGGTTTGAGCTCACCCAGCTTGCGGCGGGCGTACTCGGTGTCGTCCATCCTGTCGAGGTTCGGCCGCGGCCCCGTGGCGAACGGGATGCCCGCGCTGTGGGTCATCACGTGCCGGATCGTGGTGCGGTCCTTGCCGTGGCTGGTGTAGGTCGGCAGGTACTCGCACACCCGGTCGTCCAGTGAGAAGGCGCCCCGCTCGACGAGCATGTGCACGACGGTCGTCGCGATGCACTTGGCCGCCGAGAAGGCGCAGAACGCGGTGTCGGTCGTGACCGGGATCTTCTCCGCGTCCGGGGCGTCGTCCGGGGCGTTGCCCCAGCCGTGGCCGATCGCCCGGTCGAGCACCACCTTGCCGTTGTGGCGCAGGCACAACTGGATCGCGGGATGCATGCCCGCCGTGTACCAGTGCCGTGCGGCCTGCCAGATCCGTTCGACGGCGGCCGGGTCGATCCCGGAGTGGTCCTCGGCGCCGATGTCGGTCACCTCGTCGAGGTCGGCGGGAACGCGGATACGTCCGATGCTGTCGCTCATGCCTGCTTTCTGTGCAACGTCGCGGTCAGATGCTTCTGCAGAGGCTGGCCGACCGCGCCCATCGACACGGTGTAGGTCAACTCGTCGCCGTCGACTTGGATCGAACGGCCGAGTGCCGTGACCTCCTTGGCGGATCCGCTGAGCCCGATGGACGTCGCGGCCAGAACCATCTCGATCGTGGTGCCGTGCACCGACACGGTCCCCTCCTCGATCTCGGTGACGCCGGTCGGGTGGGCGAGGACCAGCTCGACGCGGCCGGCGGCCGGGACGCGCAGATAACCGGTCTCCGCGTGCAGCGGACGACCATCATCGATGGCCTTCGTCTTCTGGATGTAGCTGAGGAACGGTTTGCCGACGTGGGTGAAGGTGACTTCCTCGAGATAGCCGAACGGCGCGATCGTCGGATACACGCCACGACCCTGACCTGCCCAAACGCCGATCAGGGCCGCGACGGGAGCGACGTCGGGGTGGAGGTCGGGCACGGGGTCAGTCTATGGATTGCCCGACGTGGGTATTAGTCGGCGTATGGCCGCGACGCTGGGTTTACCCGACAAGGTCCGCGCATGTCTCTTCGATCTCGACGGTGTGCTCACCGACACCGCGAGCGTGCACCGCACGGCGTGGAAGAAGATGTTCGACGCATTCCTGCGCGCGCATGCGCAACGCGAGGGCGTCGAGGTCGTCCCGTTCGACATCGACGACGACTACGAGACCTACGTGGACGGCAAGAAGCGCGAGGACGGCGTGCGGTCCTTCCTCGAAAGCCGGGGAATCACGCTGCCCGACGGGAGTCCTGACGACGGACCCGACGCCGAGACGGTTCACGGCCTCGGCAACCGCAAGAACGAGCTGTTCCAGCAGACGCTGAAGTCGGACGGGGTGGCG
>DATEIG010000019.1:0-8904 GCA_035279185.1 Mycobacterium sp. | reverse complement strand
ATGCCCCCGCCGATGACGCCGACCCGGCCCCCGGTTGACGAGGTCAGGTCGGGGGTGCCCACTCGCCCGAATATACGTCGCGTTCATTATTGATTTGCAACAAGATGTATAAACATGCAAAATCTCATTCATGACATCTGTGGCCGTCGCCGGTGCCAGCGGATATGCCGGCGGGGAAATCCTGCGGCTGCTTCTCGGCCATCCTGCTCACGCCGACGGGCGGCTGACGATCGGCGCACTGACGGCGGCGGCGAGCGCGGGCACCACCGTCGCGGAACACCACCCCCATCTGCTGCCGTTGGGCGGCCGGGCGCTGGAGTCCACCGACGCAGGCGTGCTGGCCGGACATGACGTGGTATTCCTCGCCTTACCGCACGGCCATTCCGCGGCGCTCGCCGAGGAGTTGGGCGCAGACACGGTGATTGTCGACTGCGGTGCCGATTTCCGGCTCACCGATCCGGCGGCGTGGGAGCGGTTCTACGGGTCGGCGCACGCGGGCAGCTGGCCGTACGGGCTACCGGAACTTCCCGGCGCACGCGAGCGACTGCGCGGCGCGACCCGGATCGCCGTACCCGGCTGCTACCCGACCGCGGCGCTGCTCGCGATGATGCCTGCCGTCGCCGACGATTTGGTCGAGCCCGCGGTGACCGTGGTCGCCGTCAGTGGCACCTCCGGCGCCGGCCGCGCCGCGAAGACGGACCTGTTGGGCTCCGAGGTCATCGGCTCGGCGCGGGCGTACAACATCGGCGGCAAGCACAGGCACACCCCTGAGATCGCCCAGGGGCTTCGTGCCGTCACCGAAAAAGACGTGACCGTCTCATTCACACCGGTGCTGATACCGACGTCGCGGGGCATCCTCGCGACGTGCACCGCCCGAACGGACGCGCCGCTTTCTCAGTTACGCGCAGCGTACGAAAAGGCCTATGATGCAGAGCCTTTCGTGCACCTGCTACCAGAGGGCCAACTCCCCAAGACGGGCGCTGTCATCGGCAGCAATGCCGCACAACTCGCCGTCGCCGTCGACGAGGACGCCGGGGTGTTCGTCGCGATCGCGGCGATCGACAATCTCGTCAAGGGCACCGGGGGGGCAGCCGTGCAGTCGATGAACCTCGCGGTCGGGTGGCCCGAGACCGAAGGCCTGTCGATCGTGGGGGTGGCACCGTGACCACCTCGGCAGGCACCCCCAGACTGGTGCGGACCCAGGGCGTCACCGCCCCGGAGGGTTTCCGTGCGACGGGAATCGCCGCGGGCATCAAGGCATCCGGCGCGTTGGACCTCGCTCTTGTGTTCAACGAGGGCCCGGACTACGCCGCCGCGGGAGTGTTCACCCGAAACCAGGTCAAGGCGGCCCCGGTGCTGTGGACCCAGCAGGTGCTGACGACCGGTCGGTTGCGGGCGGTCATCCTGAACTCCGGCGGCGCGAACGCCTGCACGGGGCCCGGCGGATTTCAGGACACCCATGCGACGGCCGAGGCCGTCGCCGCCGCCCTGTCCGAGTGGGGCACCGACACCGGAGCCATCGAAGTCGCCGTGTGTTCGACGGGTTTGATCGGCGACAGGCTTCCGATGGCGAAGTTGCTCGCCGGTGTCACCGCGATCGTGCACGAAATGGCGGGCGGGCTGACGGGCGGCGAGGAGGCCGCCAGAGCCGTCATGACCACCGACACGGTGCCCAAACAGGTTGCGCTGCACCACTCCGGCAACTGGACCGTCGGCGGTATGGCCAAGGGGGCAGGCATGCTGGCCCCGTCACTGGCGACGATGCTCTGCGTCATCACCACCGACGCAGTCGCCGACGCCGCCGCGCTGGACCACGCGCTGCGCCGCGCGAGCGCGCTGACCTTCGACCGGCTCGACGTCGACGGCAGCTGCTCGACAAACGACACCGTTCTCGTGTTGGCCTCCGGGGCGAGTGCGATCACGCCGACGCAGGACGAGCTCGACGACGCACTGCTGCAGGTGTGTGACGACCTGTGCGCACAGTTGCAGGCAGACGCGGAAGGCGTCACCAAGCGGGTGGTCATCGGTGTCACCGGCGCGGCCGACGAGGCCGAGGCACTCGTCGCGGCGCGTGTCGTCGCGCGCGACAGCCTGGTTAAGACAGCCCTGTTCGGCTCCGACCCCAACTGGGGCCGTGTGTTGGCCGCGGTCGGCATGGCCCCGGTCCGGTTGGACCCCGACCGGATCACCGTGTCCTTCAACGGTTCCCCGGTGTGCGTCGACGGTGTCGGGGCGCCAGGGGCGCGTGAGGTCGACCTGTCCGGCGCGGACATCGAGGTGACGATCGACCTGGGCGTCGGCGACGGGGCGGCCGCCATTCGCACCACCGACCTGTCCCACGCCTACGTCGAAGAGAATTCGGCGTACAGCTCATGACATCGCCGACGTCCACGCCGACACACACCAAAGCCGATGTGCTCGCCGCTGCGCTGCCGTGGTTGAAGGCGCTGCACAACAAGGTCGTGGTGGTGAAGTACGGCGGCAACGCGATGACCGACGACTCGCTGCGGGAAGCGTTCGCGGCCGACATGGTGTTCCTGCGCAACTGCGGTATCCACCCCGTCGTCGTGCACGGGGGAGGCCCGCAGATCAGCGCCATGCTGAAACGCCTTGGTATCGCAGGCGATTTCAAGGGCGGCTTCCGCGTCACCACCCCCGAGGTGCTCGACGTCGCGAGGATGGTGCTGTTCGGCCAGGTGGGCCGCCAGCTGGTCAACCTGATCAACATGCACGGTCCCTACGCCGTGGGCATCACGGGCGAGGACGCCCACCTGTTCACCGCGGTGCGCAGGAGCGTCACCGTCGACGGGGTCGCCACCGACATCGGGCTCGTCGGCGACGTGGCGCTGGTCAACACGGCTGCGGTGCTGGATCTCATTGCGGCAGGTCGTATTCCGGTGGTGTCGACCATCGCCCCTGACGTCGACGGTGTGGTCTACAACATCAACGCCGACACCGCGGCGGCCGCTTTGGCCGAGGCGCTCGGCGCCGAGAAGTTGCTGATGCTCACCGATGTCGAGGGCCTCTACACGAGCTGGCCCGACCGGACCTCGTTGGTCAGCGAGATCGATGTCGCCGCACTGACCCAACTACTGCCGACTCTGGAGGCGGGCATGGTGCCGAAGATCGAAGCCTGCATGCGGGCGGTGTCGGGCGGGGTGCCGAGCGCACACGTCATCGACGGCCGCGTCGAACACTGCGTGCTGGTCGAGTTGTTCACCGACGAGGGCGCAGGCACGAAGGTGGTCCCGGCATGAGTCTCCAGCAGCGCTGGGAACGCGTGATGATGAACAACTACGGCACCCCCGCCGTGGCGCTGGCGAGCGGCGACGGCGCCGTGGTGACCGACGTGGACGGCAAGTCCTACATCGACCTGCTCGGCGGTATCGCCGTGAACGTCCTCGGCCATCGGCATCCCGCGGTCATCGATGCCGTCACCGCACAGATGAACACGCTGGGCCACACGTCGAACTTCTACGTGACCGAACCCGGGGTCGCACTGGCCGAAGCGCTCGTCGGCCAGCTCGGCTCCGACGCGCGAGTCTTCCTGTGCAACTCGGGAACCGAGGCCAATGAGGTCGCCTTCAAGATCACCCGGCTGACGGGCCGCACGAAAGTCATTGCCGCGCAGGGCGCATTCCACGGCCGGACCATGGGCTCGCTCGCCCTGACCGGTCAACCCGCCAAGCAGGCGCCGTTCGCGCCGCTTCCCGGTGACATCGTGCACGTGCCCTACGGCGACGTCGCCGCGTTGGCCGAAGCCGTCGACGACGACACCGCGGCCGTCTTCCTCGAGCCCATCATGGGCGAGGCGGGCGTCGTCGTGCCGCCCGACGGCTACCTGGTCGCCGCCCGCGAGCTGTCGACCACGCGCGGCGCGCTGCTGGTGATGGACGAGGTGCAGACCGGGATGGGCCGCACCGGAACCTTTTTCGCCCATCAGCACGACGGCATCACTCCCGACATCGTCACGCTGGCAAAAGGTCTGGGCGGCGGCCTGCCCATCGGCGCCTGCCTCGCGGTCGGGCCCGCTGGCGAGTTGATGACCCCGGGTCTGCACGGCAGCACGTTCGGCGGCAACCCCGTCTGCGCAGCGGCCGCGCTCGCGGTTCTGCGGGTGTTGGCCGACGAGGACCTGGTGTCCCGATCGGACGTCCTCGGCAAGACACTGCATCACGGCATCGAGACGCTGCGCCATCCGCTGGTCGACCATGTCCGCGGCCGCGGACTGCTCTGCGGTATCGCGTTGACCGGTCCCCACGGAAAGGACGTCGAAGCGGCTGCCCGTGACGCCGGGTTCCTCGTCAACGCCGCTGCGCCGGACCTGATTCGGTTGGCGCCGCCGCTGGTGATCACCGAGGCACAGATCGCCCAGTTCCTCACCGCCCTGCCGGGCGTGCTCGACAAGGCGGTGTCGTGATGCCCCGGCACTTCCTGCGCGACGACGACCTGTCACCCGACGAGCAGTCCGAGGTGCTCGCGCTCGCTGCCGCCATGAAGACCGACCCGTTCTCGCGACGACCGCTCGAGGGGCCGCGCGGCGTCGCGGTCATCTTCGACAAGAACTCGACCAGGACCCGGTTCTCGTTCGAGGTGGGCATCGCGCAATTGGGCGGGCACGCCGTCGTCGTCGACGGGCGCAGCACACAACTCGGTCGCGAGGAGACGCTGGCGGACACCGGGAAAGTGTTGTCGCGCTACGTCGAGGCGATTGTGTGGCGCACCTTCGGGCAGGACCGACTCACGTCGATGGCGGCAGGCGCGACGGTGCCGGTCGTCAACGCGCTGTCCGACGAATTCCATCCCTGTCAGGTCCTGGCCGACCTGCAGACGCTGGCCGAGCGCAAAGGCACGTTGAAGGGCCTTCGGCTGTCGTACTTCGGCGACGGCGCCAACAACATGGCGCACTCTCTGATGATCGGTGGCGTGACGGCAGGCATCGACGTCACCATCGCGGCGCCGGCAGGATTCGAACCGAACAAGGAGTTCGTCGCCGTTGCCGAGCAGCGGGGGCAGCTGACCGGCGCGACGGTGACCGTCAGCGGGGATGCCGCGGCAGCCGCGGCGGGCGCCGACGTACTCGTCACCGACACCTGGACGTCGATGGGACAGGAGAACGACGGGCTCGACAGGGTCGGGCCGTTCAAGCCGTTCCAGATCAACGACGAACTGCTGTCGCTGGCTGACTCCGAAGCGGTTGTGCTGCATTGCCTTCCCGCACACCGCGGCTACGAGATCACCGACCAGGTGATCGACGGCACACAGAGCGCCGTCTGGGATGAGGCAGAGAACCGTCTGCACGCGCAAAAGGCCCTGCTGGCCTGGCTGCTGGAGGCGTCGTGACGGCGGGCAAGGCTCCTGAGATCACCATGACACGGGCGGGACGGCAGGCTCGCGTCGTCGCGCTCCTGTCGTCGAACCCGGTGCGCAGCCAGACGGAACTGGCCGCGATGCTCGCCGCCGAGGGCATCGAGGTGACGCAGGCGACGCTGTCGCGCGATCTGGAGGAACTGGGCGCGGTCAAGCTCCGCGCGGCCGACGGCGGAAGCGGGGTGTACGTCGTGCCGGAGGACGGCAGCCCGGTGCGTGGCGTCTCGGGCGGCACCGAACGGTTGTCGAAGCTGCTCGGCGACCTGTTGACGTCGACCGACGCCAGTGGCAACCTCGCCGTGCTGCGCACGCCGCCCGGCGCGGCCCAATACCTGGCCAGTGCGATCGACCGCGCCGCGCTGCCCTATGTCGTCGGCACCATCGCCGGCGACGACACCCTCTTCGTGGTGGCCCGTGAGCCGATGACCGGCGCCGAACTCGCCACCGCTATCGAAAACCTTCAATAGAGCAGTTGTCAAAGGAGATTGATCACATGTCCGAACGCGTCATCCTGGCGTATTCAGGCGGTCTGGACACCTCAGTGGCGATCAGCTGGATCGGCAAGGAGACCGGCCGCGAGGTCGTCGCGGTCGCGATCGACCTCGGCCAGGGCGGCGAGGACATGGAGGTGGTTCGGCAGCGCGCGCTCGACTGCGGCGCCGTCGAAGCAGTCGTCGTCGACGCGCGCGACGAGTTCGCCGACGAATACTGCCTGCCCGCCATCAAATCCAACGCCCTGTACATGGACCGCTACCCGCTGGTGTCCGCGCTGAGCCGGCCGCTGATCGTCAAACACCTGGTGTCCGCCGCTCGCCAGTTCGACGGCAGCGTGGTCGCACACGGATGTACGGGCAAGGGCAACGACCAGGTGCGATTCGAGGTCGGATTCGGTTCGCTGGCACCCGATCTGGAGGTACTGGCACCGGTCCGCGACTACGCCTGGACTCGGGAGAAGGCGATCGCATTCGCCGAGGAGAACGCGATCCCGATCAACGTCACGAAGCGCTCGCCGTTCTCGATCGACCAGAACGTGTGGGGCCGGGCGGTGGAGACGGGGTTCCTCGAGCATCTGTGGAACGCCCCGACCAAGGACGTCTACGACTACACCGAGGACCCGACCGTCAATTGGAGTTCGCCCGACGAGGTGATCGTCGGGTTCGACAAGGGCGTGCCGGTGTCGATCGACGGCAGGCGGGTGACCGTGCTGCAGGCCATCGAGGAGCTCAACCGCCGGGCCGGCGCGCAGGGTGTGGGCCGTCTCGACGTGGTCGAGGATCGTCTCGTCGGCATCAAGAGCCGCGAGATCTAGGAGGCGCCGGGTGCGATGGTTCTGGTCACCGCCCACACCGAACTCGAACACGTCACGCTCGAGCGCGAGTTGGGTCGCTTCAAGCGTCAGACCGACCAGCGGTGGGGGGAGTTGGTCTACGACGGTCTCTGGTACTCGCCGCTCAAGCGCGCGCTGGACGCGTTCGTGGCCGACGTCTACGGGCCGCAGCGCGCGCTCGCGGAGGGCGTGGTGCCGCAGCGGCTGATCGAGACCTCCGACGGCCACGAGCCCGCCATGCACGGCGTGCGCCCGCCCGGGCCGTGGGTCGGGATCGCCGGCCTGGACCTCGTGCGCGAGGCCGCCGGCGAGCTGCTCGTGCTCGAGGACAACCTGCGCACGCCGAGCGGCTTCGCCTACGCGGTCGAGGCGCGGCGCGCCGTGCTCGCCACGCTCGACTTCCCCGACTAGCTGACCCCGCGCACGCTCGCGGGCCTGCCGGACCTCCTCCGCGACACGCTGCGGGCCGCCGCCCCGGAGGGCGCCGGCGACGATCCGTACGTCGTGCTGCTCACCGACGGGCCGGAGAACAGCGCCGCGTTCGAGCACGCCTGGGCGGCCGAGCAGCTCGGTATCCCGCTCGTGGAGCCGCACGAGCTCGAGCTGCGCGGCGACGTGCTGCGCCACGGCGGGCGCGCTGTCGACGTCGTCTACCGCCGCACCGACGCCGACGTCGTCGACAGCGACGTCGGGCGGATGCTGCTGCCGCCGCTGCGCGCGGGCACGCTCGGCCTGGTCAACGCGTTCGGCACCGGCGTCGCCGACGACAAGCTCGCGCACGCCTACGTCGAGGACATGGTCCGCTTCCACCTCGGAGAGGAGCCGCTGCTGCGCTCCGTGCCGACGCTCGACCTGTGCGTCCCGGCCCAGTTCGAGCGCGCGCTCGACGAGCTCGAGACGCTCGTCGTCAAGCCGCGGCTGGGCCACGGCGGGCACGGCGTCATGGTCTGCCCGCACGCCGAGCGCGAGGACGTCGAGCGCATGCGCGCGCAGCTGATCGCGCAGCCGCAGGACTACGTCGCGCAGCCGACGATCGAGATCTCCCTGCACCCGACCGTGATCGACGGAGATTTACAACCGCGACACGTCGACCTGCGACCGTTCGTGTTCCTGCGCGGCGAGGGGAAGGCCGCGGTGATGCCGGGCGGGCTGACCCGGGTGGCATTCGGCGAAGGAGCGATGGTCGTGAACTCGACGCAGAACGGCGGGGCGAAGGACACATGGGTGCTGCCGTGAGCGACTGGGCGCGCTGGAACGGCGACGGCGCCGCGTGGACCGTCGGCGTCGAGGAGGAGGTCATGCTCCTCGACCCCGTGACGTGGATGCCCGCGTCGCGCTCCGAGGAGGTGCTCGAGGCGCTCGACCCCGCGGTCGGCGAGCACACCGCCGCCGAGACGCACGGCTCCGTGCTGGAGCTCGCGACCGCGCCGCACGAGACGATCGCCGGCGTCGCCGACGACCTCGCGCGGCTCCGCGACGGGCTCGCCATGCGGCTGGGCTCGATGGGCATGGCCGCGGCCGTGGCGGGCACGCATCCGCTGACGACCTGGGAGGACACCGAGGTCTCGCCCGGCGCCCGCTACCAGTTCCTCTACGCGTCGATGCGCGAGCTCGCGCGCCGCGAGCCGACGTTCGCGCTGCACGTGCACGTCGCGGTCCCGGACCAGGACGCCGCGCTGCACGCGCTCAACGGCCTGCGTGAGGAGCTCGCGCTGCTGCTCGCGCTGACGGCCAACTCGCCCTTCTGGCAGGGCCGCGACAGCGGCCTGGCGTCCGCGCGCATCCCGGTCTTCCAGGTCTTCCCGCGCACCGGCACGCCGCGCGCGTTCGGCAGCTACGAGGCCTACGTCGAGGCGGTCGACGTGCTGATCCGCTGCGACGCGATCCCCGAGCCGACGTTCCTGTGGTGGGACGCGCGGCTGCAGCCGCGGCTCGGCACGATCGAGATCCGGATCATGGACGCCCAGACGCGCGTGCGCGACACGGCCGCGCTCGCCGCGCTCGTGCAGTGCCTGGTGCGGCGCGAGGCGCTCGGGGACGGCGTCCGCCGGCCGACGGCGCCCGAGGTGCTCGAGGAGAACCGCTTCCTCGCCGCCCGCGACGGCATGGACGCGCGCTTCGTCGACCCGGTCGTGGGCGCCCGCGTCCCCGTCGCCGAGCGGCTCGCGGAGACGCTGCACTCGTGCGCGCCGCACGCCGAGGAGCTC
>DATEIG010000018.1:0-3138 GCA_035279185.1 Mycobacterium sp. | reverse complement strand
GTGGCCCGTCGTGCAGACGCGGTACTACAACTCCACCGGAACCGGATACACGCCTGCCTATCCCGCAACGGTCGTGACCGACGCGCAGAAGGGGGCAACCGGCCGCTTCGAGGTTCGGTCGGGAGATGTTCCGAACTTCGGAGGCGGTGAACGAGCCGAGGTGTCCGGGTCGGCGGCGACGTCAGGCGGAAGCGAAGGGCAGACACGCTGGTATCAGTTCTCGACGAAGTTCGACTCGAGCTTCCCGAAGAACCACCGCGACCTCGGATGGGGTCTGACCAATCAATGGCACTCGGATTCGAGTTCCGGCAGCCCGACCGTCTCGTGGGTGGTGAGCGCACGAAACGGATACTGGTCGCTGCTCATCCAGAGGCAGTCGTCGCCTGGCGTGTATCTCGAGTCGACTCCCATCTTCGAGGTCCCGCTCGGCACCTCGTGGCATGACGTGAAGATGCAGATCAACTGGTCGACATCCGACACCAAGGGGTGGATCAGGTTGTGGCTGAACGGGGTCCGGCAGAAGTTCGTCAACGGTGCCGACACCTACAACGTCCGCACGATGATCCCCGGCACCAGCAACGTGTACTACAAGGAGGGCTACTACCGACAGGCCATGAGCCCGACGGGAATCGTCTACCACACCGGGTTCCGCGCGGCCTCCGACGAAGGCGGGCTGAACTAGCCGCTAGATCATGTCCTTGTCCGTCAACCAGCGCATGAGGAACCAACCGACGAACACCGGCAGCCAGCAGGTGAGCACCCGGTAGAGGAGCACCGAGGGCACCGCGACGCCTGCGGGCACGCCGAACGCCGCCAGGCCGCCGATGAGCGCCGCCTCCACCGCGCCGACCCCGCCCGGCGTCGGCGCCGCCGAGGCCAGGGTTCCGCCGATCATCGTCACCACGGTGACGGTGACGAACGAGGTTTCACCGCCGAAGGCCTCGATGCATGCCCACAACGCCAGTGCACCACCGAGAGTCGTTGCCGCGCAGCCCGAGACGATGAGGACTAGGCGACGCGGCTCGCCCGCGAGCTCGCGAAGGTCGTTGAGGACCTCCCTGACCCTCGGTGCGACCGTCGCCGTCAGGAACCTGCGCAGCTTCGGCACGACGACGAACGCCGCGAGCGCGACGACGAGCACAGCGCCGACGGCATACACGATCTTCACCGACGGCACGAACTTCGCGAGGTCGGCCGACGCCCCCGCGAACGCGCTGAAGAGGATCAGCAGGCCGATGTGGGTGACCACCTGCACCGACTGCTGCAACGCGACAGCGGTCGCGGCCCGCAGCGCCCCGAGCCCGCCCTTCTGGAGAAAGCGTGCACTCAACGCCAGGCCGCCGACACCGGCGGGGGTTGTGGTGGCGGCGAACGTATTCGCCACCTGCATCAGCGTGAGGTTGCGAAAGCTGACGAGTCCGTCGGCGCACGCCCACAGTGCAGCGGCGGCGCCGACGTACTTCAGTGCCGAGACCGCCAGCCCGAGCAGGGCCCACCAGTAGTTCGCCGTCCGCAGTTCCGACAGGAACGTCGGCACCGTGCTGATGAACGGCAGCGCGACGTAGACGAGCGCGACGAGCAGCACCATCTGCAGGATCTGGTTGCGGTTGAACCGGGTGACCGTCGCCGTCTCGATCTCGTCGGCACCGGTCTGCAGCATCACCTCGTCGCGCGCGGCGGTGATCACCGCGCGGGCATCGGGTATCGAATCCCGGATCCGTTTGGGCACAGCGGCTTTGGTGAGCCGCTGCGAGGCGGTCAGGATGGCGCCCCTGCCGAAGACGCCCATCGCGGCGCGCACCGCGGTCGGCGCGTCGTACAGAGCGGTCGTCGTCACGAGAAGCTGCGCGATGTCGGATTGCAATTGCGCGTCGGTCGCGCCGTACTCGGCATGCTCGAATCCGCCGACCATCACCGTGTCGCCGTCGACGGAGATCTTCCTCGCGCGCAGGTCGCCGTGAGAGATGTGTTGGTCGTGCAGGATTCGCAGCGCGCCCCAGATCCGCGGCACCAGGGTCGACTCGGTCGCCTCGTCGAGCGGTGTGCCCCGTGCGGGAGTGTGGGCGTAGAGCGTCCACCCACGGTCGAGCGGTGTCACGGCGAGCGGTTCGGTGTTGGCGACGCCGAGGTCGCCGATCGCGATCGCCATCAGCGCGCGATGCTCGACGACGCGGCGCATCGACGCGTGAAACGGCGCGGTCTCGCCGCCGCGCAGCGTGAACTTCCGCCACAGCTGCCGCAGGGCGCCGCCGCTGCGCTGGTTCGGGCTGTACAGCTCGATCTCCTTGACCGTGCCGTCCTCGCATGTGCCGGACAGCAGCAGCGACCCGCGGCCGGCCCGCCGGACCACGGTCAGGTCGCTGATCCGGCAGCCCCGGCGGTCCATCGCCCGCACCGCGCCCTCGAGGGGCACCTCGAGCGCAGGCGTTCCGACGACGAGGATGACCAGTGCGCCGACGAACCAGCCGACGGCCAGACCGAGCAGCGTGCGGGCAGGCACGACGGCGCTGACGACGAGATGGATGGGCACGAACGCCAGCAGCAGCGCCCACCACCAGTGCCGCCACCGCGCGGGCAGCCACGGCCCCGACACCGTGAGCATCGCGGCCAGCATGGCGATCCAGCGGGGGTCGTCGAGGAACTGCGACAGGAAGGTCTTGGGCTGGTCGGCGACGTCGAAGTGCCACCTCGGCGCCGCGATGCCGTCGGGCCGCACCGACAGCGCGAGCACGGCGACGACGCCTGCCGCGGCGTACGCGGCGAGCAGCTTCCAGTGCCTGCCTGCGATCAGCCCGACGAGTATCGCGAAGGGCAGCACAAGGATCGCGATGCCGTAGCCGAGATACACCAGGTTGGACTGCGTCGGGGTGAGCACCCCGACGATGTCGGAGATCGATTTCTCCAGCGAAACCCAGTCGTATCGGGTGATCAGCGAGCTGGTGATGACGACGGCGAGAAACACCGAGGCCAGCAGCAGCCGCAGGATGTCGCTGGTGCGGCGGATCAGCGGCTGCAGCAGGCTGCCAGTAACGGTGATGTCCCGCCCGTCGACCCGCACGCCGACTAGTTAACCCGACACCCTCAGCCGCCGTGCACGACATTGCGCAGCGGCTCCCCGCGCGCCAACCGCCCGATATT
>DATEIG010000017.1:0-3157 GCA_035279185.1 Mycobacterium sp. | reverse complement strand
CTTACCGAGAAGCGACGACATGAACAGCAAGTGGCCACCACCCGCGGCGGCCATGCGGGGAGCGAACTCGTGTGCCAGCACCATCGGTGCACGCAGGTTCACGTCGAGCGCGCGGTCGATTTCGTTCACGGTGAAGGAATCGAGGGCGCCAGAGGCGGGCAACGCGGCGTTGGCGATCAGGATGTCGACCTCGCCGGCCTCGCTGGCGAGACGTTCGACGTCCTCGGGCACCGCGAGGTCAACGGTCAGCGCCCGCGCATTGAGGTCTGTCGCCAGCTGCTCGAGTGTGTCGGCGCGGCGTCCGGTGACGATCAGATTCCCGCCGCGGTCGGCGACGGCGTGTGCGATTGCGTGCCCGATGCCGCCGGTGGCGCCGGTCAGCAGGACGTTCGACCCGGAGATTCGCATGAAAAAGAGCCTCGATCCGGTGGGGGTCTTCAGACCCTGAATATGGTGCGGCCCCCGAGCCGCTGTTCCTGGTTGGACGAAACCGAGGGGCTCGGGGGCCGGGTGACTGCGGGGAATTCGCCAGCGCACGCGGGTGATCCCCTGGTGCTGCTAGCTCGCAGCCACCTCACATGTCCATAAGTCACTCAATTTGTCGGACCACCTCCTTCCCTGTGTACGACCGAAGTTACCACCGCCCCAAAGCCGCTGCTACCAAATTACTTCCGTAGCGAACACGGCCAGTCGCCTATGATCGACGCGCCCGGCCTGAGGGGAGCGAAAACCATGGCGATGGCGCCGTTCGACGAGATCACCGCGATTTACACGTCGTTTCACGCATGGAGCTACGAGACCATCGTCGCGCCTGCGGTGTACGAGTCTCGTCACGTGATCGACGAGCGATTCCTGCCCCATCTTCCGCAGGGCGCCCGGGTCCTCGACGTGGGATGCGGCGGCGCCAAGTTCACCAAGTACATCGCCGATCAGCGGCCCGACGTCCACCTCGTCGGCATAGACCTGTCCAAGCCGCAGCTCGCGCGTGCCGCGAAGCTGATGCGCGGGTACGGCGACCGGGTGCGGATCGAACAGGGCGACGCGACGCAGCTGGCCTTTCCTGACGCGTCGTTCGACGGCGTGATCAGCTACGGCTCGATCAAGCACTGGACGAGCCAGGACGCCGGTCTGGCCGAGTGCATCCGCGTGCTCAAACCCGGAGGCCCGCTGCTGGTCACCGATGCCGACCGCAGCGCGACCTTCGAGGACTCCGAGAACCTCGTGGCCAAGTACACGACGCCGCGCTTTCTCGGCGGCCCGAACCTCGCGTTCTTCCGCACCTGGATTGCGGGGCGATCGCTCGACCTCGACGACGCGCGTGACCTGGCGAGTCGAATCGAGCTCGTCGACAAGGATGTCGCGCGCATCGAGGGGCTGCCTCTTCTGCTGCTGTCCGGCCGCAAACCCGAGTGAGTCGGCTCAGCGGTCGCTGACGATGGCGGCGTCGACGAGCGCGGCGAGTTCACCGGCCAGAGGCGACGCAGGCAGCGGCGTGCCGTCGAGGGTGTGCACCCTGGCCGCGAGCGTGATGCTCGACACTAGCCAGAGTCCTTGTGCCGCAACAAGATCAGCGGAACGCAGCACCCGGTAGTCGCAGTCGTAGCCCTTGTTGCGCGCCACCTCGAACAGCGCCTGCTGCGTGGTGCCTCGCAAAATCGGAAACCACGGCGGCGGGGTGAGCAGGCAGGGCCGTCCACCCTCCCCTGACGTGGCGATGACGACCGTCGAGCGCGGCCCCTCGAGCACGGTGCCCTCGGAACTGAGGAACACCACATCGCCCGCGCCGTGGCGCTCGGCGTGACGCAAGGCCGCCATGTTCACCGCGTACGACAGCGTCTTGGCGCCCGCGAGCAGCCACGGCATGTCTGCGGCCTCCGAGGGCAGGCTGCGCTGCAGCGTGACGGCTGCGATGCCGTCGGCGCGGACGGACGCGACCCGTTCGGGCACCGCGCCGATCATGACGTAAGCCGTTGGCTGCGAGCCGCTTTCGCGGCCCCGGCTGTAGATCAGCCGCATCACGCCCTCACCGCCGCCGTCCTCGGTCCATCGCGTCGCCGCGGTCGTCACCGCGCTGCGCCACCGTGAGAGGTCCGGCTCCGGCAGGTCCATCAGCCGCGCCGACTGCGTCAGCCGACCGAGATGGGCCTCCACAAGACACGGCCGCCCGTCGCGCACCAGCAGCGACTCGAAGATGCCGTCGCCGCGCACCGCCGCAAGGTCGTCGGCGTGCAGCAGCGGCGTGCGGGGGTCGTGCGACTGCCCGTCGAGCGTGACCACGACACCCGGTTCGCTCGCCATGGCCAAGAAGCGTAGCGCCGCCACGAGCACTGGTGCGAGGAGCCACGTACGTAGCATTGGAGCCATGTCAGCAGTTCCCGCCCCTGATCCGGGTCCCGACGCAGGTGTCGTGTGGCACTACGGCGATCCGCTCGGCGAGCAGCGCGCCGCCGCGGACGACGCCGTGGTGGTGGACCGCTCGCACCGGGCGGTGATCGTGCTGACCGGCGCCGAGCGCAAGAGCTGGCTGCACACGATCTCGAGCCAGCACGTGAGCGACCTTCCCGACGGTGCCGTCACCGAGAATCTGAGCCTCGACGGCCAGGGCCGTGTCGAAGATCACTGGATACAGACCGAGCTCGGCGATGCCACCTACCTCGACACCGAGCCGTGGCGCGGAGAGCCGCTGCTGGCCTACCTGCGCAGGATGATCTTCTGGGCCGACGTGAAGGTCGAGCCCGCCGACCTCGCCGTGCTCTCGCTGCTCGGCCCGAAGCTGGCCGACGCACCCGTTCTCGGGGTCCTCGGGCTCGATTCGCTACCGGCTGAACGCACTGCCCTGGCGCTTTCCGGCGGCGGGTTCGTCCGCAGGCTGGAGGGACCGGGGGTCAGCGTCGACCTCGTGGTGCCGCGGGGCGAGGCCGCCGACTGGATGGACCGATTGGCCGCCGCCGGGGTGCGCCGCGCCGGGGTGTGGGCCTACGAAGCTCACCGGGTGACGGCGCTGCGGCCGCGGCTCGGCGTCGACACCGACGAACGCACGATCCCGCACGAGGTGGGCTGGATCGGCAGCGCCGTTCACCTGGACAAGGGCTGCTATCGCGGACAGGAAACCGTCGCGAGGGTCCACAACCTGGGCAAACCGCCCCGGATGCTGGTG